>NZ_BBOC01000083.1:0-24479 GCF_001485335.1 Type-D symbiont of Plautia stali
ACTTGGGGTACGCTTTAAGGTGCGGAAATTCATGTAGGGTGCGCATTGATGCGCACCTGGTTGATTTAATTAGAAACGATAAGACGCGGTAACCGAGAAGTTACGCGGCGTGCCGTAAACGATGCCGCCGTTGCCGACGTTTTCGTCATACTCTTTATCGAACAGGTTATTCAGGTTAGCTTGTAACGTCACATTTTTCGTCACGTCATAGCGCGCGAACAAGTCCACCAGCGCATAGCTGCCCTGACGTGCACGCCAGGTGCCATTGCCATCCGGACCGCCAAGATCTTTATAGGTCTTCGACTGCCAGTTAACCCCGCCGCCCAGCGTCAGCTGATCCATCATCGGCAAGCGATAGCTCGTAAACAGGTTGAAGGAAGTGCGTGGCAGCTGAGAGTTATAGTTCTCACCATCACGATCTTCCGCCACATAGCTGGTGCCACCGAAGGTCATCTGCCAGTTATCGGTCAGCGCGCCGTTCACTTCAAATTCAACCCCACGACTCACCACGCCTTTCTTACCGACATAAATCGCATTACCGGTTTGCGCGTTGGTTTCACCCGTTGCGGAGGCCACATTATCCAGTTCTGCACGGAATACCGAGACTGACGTGGTCAGACGGCTGTTAAACCAGTCCGATTTGACCCCGGCTTCGTAGTTCTTGCCGATAACCGGTGACAGGAATCCGCCTGACGCATCCTGGTAATCTTGTGGCTGGAACACCGAGGTGTAACTGGCATAAGCAGACCAGTTGTCATAGAAGTCCCAGATCACGCCGCCATAAGGAGTCGTGTTGTTCTTTTCCATCTCCGCTGACAGCGTTTGACGATTCCAGTTGGTGTAACGCGCACCCAGAATCACGTGCAAGGGGTCCGCCAGTGAGATGCGTGTCGCGACATAGGCTGACTTCTGGCGCACCAGTTGTGTATCAGATGCTGGCTCACGTGGTCCCCAGTTCGTTTCTGGGAAGTCACCATTGAAATCATTGAAATTACCCAACTCTGCCGGGGAGATATTGGCCCAGGAGCTGTAGTATTTATTATCCTGACGGCTATAGTTCACCCCCACCATCAACTCATGTTGGCGGCCTAACAACTCATAAGGGCCACTGGCAAAGGCATCGACCGCATCAACTTTTCGTTTACCCGTGTTGTAACCGGTGCCGCCAATGACGGGCCATCCTGCGTATGCTGATGAACCTGCCCCCGTGGTTTTATCGAAGTAGCCGTCAATGTAAAGCTGTTTACTGTCGAGGAACATCTCGTTATGGGTGCCGTTAAGGGTGATGTTCCAACCGTTATCGAAGTTCTGTTGCAGATTAACAAAGACTTTTTTGTTTTCTTTGTTGTTATAGGCCCATTCTGGCGAGGTATTGTAGCCACGACGTAAATGGGTTTGCGAACCGTCGGTATACCAACGAGGAGATCCACTCCACATTGGCGAGTCAGTATCCACCTGAGTGAACTCATAACCCACAGACAGCTTAGTTTTGTCGGTCAGGTCCGCGTCAACCACGCCGTAGATAAATTTCTTTTCAAATCCGTAGCGCTCGATAAAGCTATTTTTGTTCTCATAACCGGCAACCACACGGCCACGCACGTTGCCTTCTGACGACAGTGGCGCAGAAAGATCGGCAACATAACGTTGCTTATCCCAGCTGCCATAGCTGGCTTCAAGGTTACCGGTGAACTCTTTGCTGTCCGCGTGCTTACGCACCATATTGATCGCAGCAGAAGGGTTACCCGGCCCGGTCAACAGACCGGTGGCACCGCGCACCACTTCCACGCGCTCATACAGCGCCATATCGGTTTGTGCATCGCCGAGGTTCCAGCGAGAGGCGAACGCGGTAGGGATACCATCGGTCATGTAGTTGTCGATGATAAAGCCACGTGAATAGTAGTTGGTACGATCCATATCGCTGCTGACGCCACGGATACCGGTGGTATTCGACAGTACATCATTCAGTGATTGCAGCTGCTGGTCCTGCATACGTTGTTTGCTGATGATGCTGACCGATTGCGGGATATCACGCGCGGTGAGTGCCATTTTGGTACCGGCACGGGTCACCGGTACGCTGTAATCTTTTGCCGCCTGCTCTTGTTGCGCTTCCGCGCTGGCGCTGGCATCCACCGTCAGCGTTTGCTCACCGTTGGTCTTATCTGCCGCTTGTGCAATTCCTGAGGCGATCATCATCGCCAGCAGAGAGACACGCAGCGCACGCTTAGGCGCACGGCCCGATTCCCTGAGGCACTTTTCTTCGAAAGACATACTATTCCTCAATCAACTTATCGTTATTTTTGTTCGGCTTACCTGCTGACGTCTGCTGGCTCCTGCCAAAAAATAACGTGCTGAAAAAGGAAGTTCAGAACCGGGAAATACCCCGATCGCGCCGTCCTGGCGCAGACAAATCGACAGTAAAGTTACCGTTAAGAAAGCAAATGAGAAATATACGCATTCATATTACGATTGCAAGAAATTGTTACAGATTCACCATGGCCAACGTTTTTCTGCCAGCTCGACTAACAAACGGGAGGCCGGTGAAAGTTCACTTAACGAACGGAACTGCCAACCAAAGGTACGCGGCATCATCACCAGCGGCAGCGGGATCTCAATCAATCCGCTTTCGGCCTGTAACAGTCGGCGTGAAAGGAAACTCAACAGTTGTGTCTCAGCCAATACGGCACGCAGTGGTGAAAGCGTGTTGCTCTCCATTTGCACTCTGGGGGCTGCGTAGCCGCCACTGCGCAAACGCTGCTCCAGCCATTGGCGTGTCGCCACATTATCGGATGGGAGAAGCCAGTTATATTCATCGAGCTGCTCGGGGGTAGGATGGATATTGGCGAGGGGATGCTGCCGACTGGCGGCAATCACCACCGGATCTTCAATCAGCGGGCGAGTGATAAATTCACTGTCACCCTGCGGCAGAAAACCGAGAATCAGATCGATTTTGTTCTCACGTAGTTTTTTCTGCAGCAGATCGTTCATCCCCACCGTCACTTCCAGCCGCGCAGTGGGCGCTCTGTGCAGCAGATCTTTGCTCAGGACCGGCAACATAAACTGTGCTGCCGTGGCGGCGACACCCAAGCGAATCACCCCGGCGGTACCTGCACCCAGCGCCTGTAAATCCTGACGAGTGACCTGCATCATGTGCACGACTTTTTGAGCACGTTCACAAAGTAACAGTCCCGCCTCGGTGAGTTGCATCCCCCGCCCGACCTTGAGAATCAGACGCGTGGCGTAAAACTTCTCCAGCCGTTGCAGGCATTTGGTCAGCGCAGGCTGAGTAATGCCAAGGGATTGCGCCGCTTTCCCTAAATGTTGCGTCTCTTTCACTGCCAGCAAGTAGTGCAGATCTTTTAGTTCCATTCATTCCCACCAGGAATCGATTGATAAAAACCAGAGAATATAATTTATCATTCTACACTGCCAGGATGGTAAGACATTAACAACAGCGCAACACGCTGTTTGCGTCACCTTGTGGCGCTTAACAAGGGAGAAAAGGATGAAACAGACTCTGAAAGCACTGGCAGCGGCTATTGCACTGACCACCAGCGCACAAGTGATAGCGCAAGATAGCCTACCGGTGCAGCTGCCTACACAACAGGACAGCCGCCTGGAGCAAGTTGCCACCTCACCTCGCGTGTGGAACGGCATCACCGTCAGTCACGATAACCGCCTGTTCGCTTCGCTGACGCAATCGGAAGGTGCCGGCTTACAGTTAGCGGAGGTGGTGAACAACCAGTTAAAAGCCTTCCCCGATGCGGCCTGGAATCAGTGGGACGCCAAAGATCCCGAGCATCATTTCTACCATGTCAATGCGCTGCGAATCGGTCCCGATGGCGATCTGTGGGTAATGGATTCCGGCAACAAGGGCATTGGCACGGGCGATCAGGCTGTGGCGGGTGGCGCCAAGTTGGTGCGTATCAATCTGGCAAGCGGCAAAGTGGTAGGCAGCTATGTGTTTAAAGCCCCGACTTTGCAGCCAACCAGCTATCTGGACGACGTGCGCTTTAACGGCGATTTCGCTTACATCACCGATCCTGGCGCAGTGGGTTTAGTGGTGCTGAATCTGAAAAGCGGCAAAAGTTGGCGCGTACTGGACAATCACCCCCTCTCGATTGACCACCAACCGATATACGCCGACGGCAAAAAGCTTATTCTGCGCGATGGACGTGAAAAACGCGTCGGTCTCGACCAGCTAGAAGTCTCACCGGATGGCAAATGGCTTTACTACCAGGCCATTCCCGGCCCACTGGCGCGCATCGAAACCCGCTACCTGAATGACAGCGCGCTCACCGCCGCCGAGGTGGCTAAGCATGCGGAAAAAGTGCGTGACACCTGGAGCACCGGCGGCACAGCGATTGATGCCGACGGCAATATCTACGCTTCTGACATTAATACGCGCAGCATCAAGCGCATCGCGCCTAATGGCGAGGTGACGACCGTGGTGCAGGACCCGCGTCTGGTATGGATTGATGCGATGTGGGTGTCTAAAGGCGCGCTCTGGATGCCATCCGGGCAAATTAATCGCACGCCTGCGACCACCGGCGGCAAACCTTCGACGGTTGAGTATCCGGTGAAGCTTTACCGCCTGGCATTACCGATCGCGCCTTCACCGCGTGACCATCAATAATGGCACCCCGGCACCGGGTGCCGGGATATTACTCACTTCACTTAATATTACAGAGAGGGAAATAACACCGACATTAATCATCACCGTACGACATTTAAAATTTTTTAAAACTAAGAGGTTACGCACATATTTCGCGTAATACCGACCTTGTGACCCCTGAAAAAAACACTGGATAATATCGCCAGATTGACGAGGTCGCAGAAGGTTAATTTGAACAATAAATAATCATTGGCTGTTTTTTATTTATTCCGAACACATCGCATTTGCTACCCACAAATGTGCAATATCCCTCTGGACAGGAAACACCGTCATGCTGCTGATCATCAGTCTACTTATGATAATCTGCTTTATTGGCTTATTAATGAGCAAAAAACTTTCCGCGCTCACGGCCTTAATCATTATCCCGACAATATTTGCGCTGTTATCTGGCCATGGCGCAGATATGGGCGCAATGGTGATCAAAGGATTGCGCACCGTAGCCCCAACCGGCGTGATGCTGATATTTGCCATGCTCTATTTTATGAGCGTGACCGATGCCGGCATGTTTGATCCAATCATTAAACGCATCGTTTCCACGGTGGATGGCGACCCCGTTAAGATATTTATCGGCACCGCATTATTAGGTTTTATCGTCGCGCTCGATGGTGATGGTGCCACGGTTTATATGATTGTGCTCTCGGCATTTATGCCGATATATGAACGTATTGGTTTATCGAAACTCAGCGTGGCCGCGTTGCTATTACAATGCACCGGCTTAGGCAATATGTTCCCGTGGGGCGGCCCCACGGCGCGTGCTGCCGCTGCGGTTCAGGCGGATGTCGCCACGCTGTTTGTCCCGCTGTTAGTCCCGTTGCTCGCCTGCGTGGCCTGGACCTTTATTCTTGCCTGGATGCTTGGCCGTCATGAGCGTAAACGGCTGGGCTTTCAGCAGCACATCCCCGAGGCCGTCGCTGCCCTGCAATTCGAGGAGAAGCCGCGTGTTGCCTGGCGGTTCTGGTTTAACTGGGCGCTGACTGTGGTGTTAATGACCTTCCTGGTGCTGGATGTGATGCCGATGGCGTATCTGTTTATGCTGGCAACCGCCATCATGTTCATCGTCAACTATCCACAATTAAGCCAACAGCAGGAGCAGATTGGATGCCATGCGCCCGCCATTCTCGCGGTAGCAGGGTTAATTTTTGCCGCTGCGGTGTTTACCGGTATCTTTGCCGAGACAGGCATGGCAAACGCGCTGGCACAAGCGATAGTTCACACCATCCCTGCCGCACTCGGCCCTTATCTGGCGGTGATCACCGCTTTGATCAGCATTCCGGTCACCTGGATGGTATCTAATGATGTGTTCTATTTCGGCATGCTACCGGTATTGGTCCAGGCCGCCAGCCATTATGGTATCGAGCCGATTGAAATGGCGCGTGCTGCGCTGGTGGGTCAGCCGGTGCATATTCTCAGTCCTTTAGTTGCATCGACCTATTTATTAGTCGGCATGCTGAAGCTCGATTATGCCCAGACACAGCGATTCACCCTGCGCTGGTCATTTATTACCTCACTGGTATTATTGTTTGTCGCGCTACTGACCGGTTGTTTTCCGTTCTATCGCAGCCTGTAGAATATCAATAGCCAATTCGCACAGATAAATAAGACGGGATAGCGTCTGCGTGTATTCAATAATTGCACACGCAGAGGCTTTCCGGATAATTCTGTCTGGGTAGCAATATTTTCATTTGCAATAAAATACCGTAGAATGCGCCCTTTCATTTTCTGTATATAAGTAATAAGGGTTTATTCATGAGCGATGCACTCAAAGCATTGAACAATCTTCGTACGCTGCGTGCGCAGGCACGTGATATTGAGATTGCGGTTTTAGACGAAATGCTGGAAAAGTTCGCCGTGGTGGTTGCTGAACGCCGTGAAGAAGCAGCAGCGGATAATGCCGCGCAGCGCGAGAAAGAAGAAAAACTGGCACTGTATAAAGAGATGCTGCTGAACGATGGTATTGATATTAGTGAACTGGCGTCATTAACCCCGTCTGAAAGCAAACCCAAGACCAAACGTGCACCGCGCCCAGCCAAATATAAATTTATCGACGAAGACGGTAATGAGAAGTTCTGGACCGGCCAAGGCCGCACACCTTCGCCGATTAAATCGGCGCTGGATGCCGGTGGTTCAATGGATGATTTCTTGATTTAAGCGTAACGGTGCGCATGAATGCGCACCCTACGTGACCTGTAGGGTCGCCAGTTATGGCGACCACTCAATGAACCTTATTTCAACGCTGCGCACGCCGCAGCAATACGTCTGCCCGCTTCTCGTACGCTATCGATGTCTGTGGCAATCGACAAACGGAAGTAAGGTGACAAGCCGTACGCACTCCCCGCGACACCTGACACGCCGCTCTCCAGCAGATAGTTCAGCACATCCTGTTCGCTTGATAGCGCCTGACCATCTGGACGTGTTTTGCCCAGCAGCCCTAAAACGCGACAGAAGATAAAGAACGCCCCTTCTGGATTCAGCACCTCAATGCCTTTCACCAGCTTCAGTTGCGCCATAATCGCGTCACGGCGTTCCTGATATGCTGCGCGCTGAGGTGGAAGAAAATCCAGCCCACCGTTCAACGCGGCCACCGCCGCCGCCTGACTAATGGCGCTGGCTCCCGAACTGTTCTGCGATTGCACCACCACCATCGCATCAATCAGCGCTTGCGGTCCCGCGCCGAAGCCAATGCGCCAGCCGGTCATGGCATAGGTTTTAGACACGCCGCCTACCAGCAGAATACGCTCCGCTAAATCCGGTGCCACCTGCAGTAAACTCACATGCTCGCGCTCATCAAACAGAATATGTTCGTAAAGCTCATCCAGCATGATCCATACCTGTGGATGATCGCGCAGCACCGCCGCCAATGCAGTCAGCTCGTCGGCGCTGTACACCGCACCCGAAGGATTGCCCGGATTGTTCAACACCAGCCAGCGAGTCTTGGCGGTGATCGCCTGCGCCAGCTGCTGCGGTTGCAGTTTGTACGCTTGCTCCAGCGGACAGTCCAGCAACACGGCTTCACCACCGTTGAAGCGCACGCTGTCCGGGAAGGTTGGCCAGTACGGCACCGGCACAATCACCTCATCCCCGTCATTCAACGTGGCGGCGAAGGCGTTAAAAATGATCTGTTTGGCGCCGTTGGCGATACATATCTGCCCCAGTCCATAATCCAGCTGGTTTTCACGTGCCAGTTTGGCCTGCACCGCTTTACGCAGCGGCGTGGTGCCATTGGTCGGCGTGTAGCGGGTTTCGCCGGCATGCATAGCCGCAACGGCTGCCTCGCGGATGTGCAGTGGCGTATCAAAATCTGGCTCACCGGTGGTGAGATCAAGAATATCCACGCCCTGCTCTTTGAGCTGACGCGTCAACTGACGCGCCGCCGCATTGGCAGAGAGCGACACGGACTGTACACGCTTTGATAAGGTGACCATGTTCAGCTCCTCAGGGTTTACAGGGCTGGCAGACCCAGGTTTTCACGCAGGGTGGTGAATTCGTAGTCTTCACGGAACAAGCCACGACGGCGCAGTTCCGGGATCACCAACTCCACAAACAGATCCAACTGCTCTGACATGATGGCTGGCATGATGTTGAAGCCATCTGCGCCGCCCTCTTTCATCCACAGCTCGAAATCATCCGCGATATCTTCCGCCGTGCCGACGATCACGCGGTGGCCACGTGAACCCGCCGCCACTGCCGCCAGCTCACGCAGCGTCAGGTTCTCGCGCTTCGCCATATCGGTCATTAACTTCACTCGGCTCTGATTACCTTCACCGAGTGGCACTTCCGGCACCGGGCCATCCAGCGGATACTGGCTGAGATCCATGCTGAACCGCAGTGACAGCTGACGCAGGCCATTATCGATATCCACCAGGGTGTTCAGCTCTTTCCACAATGCTTTGGCTTCTTCACGCGTGCGGCCCACGATTGGCATTACGCCAGGCATGATCACCACGTGGTCGGGATTACGACCTGCCGCAATCACCTGATCTTTCTGTGAGCGATAGAAGGTTTGAGCCTCTTCCAGGCTGGCCGCTGCGGTGAAAATCACCTCTGCGGTTTCTGCCGCCAGTTTTTGACCATCTGCTGATGAACCCGCTTCAATGATCACCGGGCGTCCCTGCGGTGAACGGGTAATGTTCAGCGGGCCCTGCACCTGGAAGTGTTCACCTTCATGGTTGATCGGCTGGATTTTGTCATCGACGAAGTAGCTGCCAGTTTCTTTATTAGGCTGAACGGCTCCCGCCTCCCAACCCGCCCACAGCTTGTTGGTCACTTCCAGGAATTCACGCGCACGCGCATAGCGCTCCGCATGGTTCGGCATATCGTTACGGCTGAAGTTGCGCGCCACGTCGGTTGAGAAAGAGGTAACGACGTTCCAGGCGGCGCGACCACGGCTGATGTGATCCAGCGACGAGAAGCTGCGCGCCATGGTGAACGGGTCGCTAAAGGTGGTGGAAGCCGTCGCCGCCAGACCGATACGTTTGGTGTTTACCGCCAGTGCCGACAGCATCGTCAGCGGCTCAAGGCGCGCCATGGTCGATGGCAAACGGTACATGCTGGTCGCCAGCGCATCGCCGACAAAGAACAGATCAAACTTACCCGCTTCGGCTTTCTTGGCGATGGTGATCAGCCAGTCGATATCGGTTGGGTCGCCGAGTTTTTCCGTCAGACGCCAGCCGCTGACATGTTGTCCAACCGGTTGCACGAAGAGGCCCAAGCGGATGCGTGGTGAATTTGCAGTAGCCATTAAATTTGTCCTGGTCAATAAAAAGGGTAAAAGGTCAGAAATTGTTCTCAGTCGCCAGCAGCGCCTGTTCCAGCGCGTCCGCATGAATGCGGAACGGCAAACGTTCAGCACTGGCCGCTGGGAATTTAATGTGTTCTGCGAGTTGACGAATGACCGCTGCGCGATCGCCCGTCAACGGGGCCAGTGTCAAAGGCATGTCGTACTGACGCAGCAGCGCCAGTAACTCTGCGTCTGGCTCGCCGTTATGCTCAATCAGCGACTGCACCAGCAAGCTGAAGCCGACTTTCTCGCCGTGCAGCCAGTGATGCAGCTCTGGCAGATGGGTAAGCCGATTGTGAATCGCGTGAGCAAAGCCCGGTGTGGGTAATTGGTCGCGTACGCTGTTCGCCAGGCCAGCTAACACAATGTTGGCGTCAATGACTTTCACCAGTTCAGGCGTGACCTGCTGCTGTGCGTTGGCACTCACCGCTGCTGCACCCAATTGACGATAAACGTCCAACGCGCGCTGCGCGGTCATCACTTTAAGATCGAGCGCCAAATCGTGCGGGTTGTTGCGCAGATAAGGATAGAATTCATAGTACTTCGCCAGCGCATCCACAATACCGGCCTTGAGATAGCGCACGTCGCTGCGCGCAATGATTTCAGTGTCCACCAGCACCAGCTCGGGCATTTTGCCCAGCGGCTGGCTGCGCAGATGACCGCCCTGCTCGTTATAGATGATGGCAACCGGCGACCATGCCGCGCAGGTCGCCGCCAGGGTGGCGAAGTTGATCACTTTCAGATCAGCCATCTGGCTGCCGACGGCTTTAGCCGCATCCAGTACACGCCCGCCGCCTACAGCAAACAACAGTTCTGCTTGCTGTTGCTCAATGTTATGTTTCAGCGTTTCAATCGCCGCGTCGGTGCATTCACCGTGCAGATATTCCAACTCCCAACGAATACCGTTGGCCTCTAAGCTCTGGCTTAATTCTGGATTAACAGCTTGCCAGGCACGGGGGGAGGTGAAAATACGGATGTGTGTGGCGTAAGGTTTGATAAATTCACCGGCACGCGAACGCAGGCCGGCTTCATGTGCATAAGCACGCGGAGATTTGATCGCTAACACGTTGTCACCCTGATTAAGAATAAGGCTATAACGAGAAAAGTTATTTTATTTCATGAGGTTAATGCGAAATAGTTATAGCGCTATGTAATTTATGCATACTACGGTAAATAACGATTTAAGCAATGAAAAAGCCGCCATTTCAATTTCACAAATTCGCATTAGCTTAGCTATTTTTCACATATAGCAGCGACGGACATTACTGATAATCTGGGCGACTTACGCATTGTGCCATGGCGCCCTCTACTGCGCCGCTGCCAACATTTCCGCCATCGAGCGGTTTTCGGGGAACTTATGTCACTTGAATTTCGTCAGGTCAGAGAAGACGAAGTGGATGTCTATCAGGCTTTGATGCATGCCGCCTACGCATCCACGCTGGCGCTTGGCATCAAATTCGATGCCGCCACCGCCGATCGCGAAAAGACGTTGCGTCATCTGCAAACGCACGGCGTTTATGCACTCTATGCAGATAACATCATGGTCTCTTCCGTGACAGTACGCTACCCGTGGGGACCTCTGCCGGGTCCCTTTGGCTTGCCACACATCGGCTGGTTTGGTGCGCATCCTGATTATCCTGGTCTGCAATATGGCCGCCAGGTACAAGAACGCCTTGAACAGGAGATCCTGCTCGGCAAACTGCGTGCGCCTGCGGTTTCCCTCGGGACCGCCACCAGCCATCCGTGGTTGATCGAGATGTATAAAAAGCGCGGTTTCCAACTAATGCACACCACGGATCTTGGCAAAGGCCACATCACCCAATATATGAAGAAAGTGCTGGATGACACTGCGCATGATGCGTGGATGACACGGCAAGCAGCACAACAAGGAAGCAAAATATGAGTTTTGATGAGAACGCTTTAGGCGAGCATCTGGTTGCTTTCCGCCATGAGTTACACCGTTTTCCTGAACTCTCTAATCAGGAATTTGAAACCACCGCACGCATCCGCCAGCAGTTAGAAAATCATCAGATCCGCGTGTTGGACTTGCCACTTAAAACCGGCTTAGTCGCTGAGGTGGGGCCTGCTCAGGGACCGCTGATGGTGCTGCGCTCCGATATCGATGCCCTACCGATAGAAGAGCAATCTGACGTCACTTTCCGCTCCGAACGTCCTGGTGTCATGCACGCCTGCGGTCACGATTTTCACAGCTCGGCGGCGCTGGGTGCAGCGATCCTCCTTAAACAGCAAGAGGCGAACTTACCGGGGCGGGTGCGTATTTTGTTCCAGGCTGCGGAAGAGACCGGACAAGGCGCACCCGATGTGATTGCCACCGGCGCGCTTAAAGAAGCCGTTGCCATCTTTGGTATCCATAACGATCCTTCACTGCCACCGGGCGTGATTGGCAGCAAAGCTGGCCCGCTCACCGCAGCCGTAGACCGTTTCGATATTCGCATTACCGGCGTGGGCAGTCATGCGGCCAAGCCGCATCAGGGCAACGATCCGATTGTGATCGCCGCACAGATTGTCTCTGCGGCCCAAACCCTGATCAGCCGCAATGCCCCTTCAGGAGATAACGCAGTGGTGTCGATCACTCAGATCCACAGCGGTAGCACCTGGAATGTGATTCCCGATAGCGCCTGGCTGGAAGGCACGGTGCGCTCGTTCTCACAGGAAACCCGTGAACGGTTGGAGCAGCGTTTTCGTGAGATCGTGCAGGGTATCGGCGCCGCCTTTGCCGCTGAGGTGGAATTTAACTGGCACGCGGGTCCGCCGTCAGTGGTCAACGACGCGCACTGGGCTGACTTTGCGCTGCAACAAGCGACGGCAAGTGGCTTTGAAGCACGTGTGGTAGAGGCCAGCCCAATTGGCGAAGATTTTGCCTTCTACCAACAGCAGTTACCGGGTGCCTTCATGATGATTGGTACCGGTGAGCCCTATGCGCTGCACCATCCCGCATTTCGTATTAACGATGAGGTGCTGCTGCCAACATCGCGCTATCTGGCGAATCTGGCCGTGGCCGCCCTGAACAGTCTGGAGCAGCCATGAGTCTCACTCACGCGCTGGCGGAACTCATCGTAAACCGTCAACCGGATACCCTCTCACGCGAGGCCGCACGACAAGGCATCAAAGATTTCCTCGCCGTGAGCTGGCCTGTGTTGCAAGGTCAGGTACCAGATAGCGGCCTGCCCGCCCTGCGCACGGTGTATTCGGACAGCAGCCCGCGCTCGCAGGCACTGCTACTCGGTTACGCCGCTCATGCCCTGGATTACGATGATTTTCATGCCGATTTTCGCGGCCATCCCAGCGTTGTCATTCTGCCCGCGCTGTTTGCCTGGCAGCAGCAACAGGCAGCGGAGTTAGATGATTTTCTCGACGCCTATGTGATTGGCGTGGAAGTCGCGGGGCGCTTAGGTCTCGCCATCAGCCAGCAGCACTATGCGTTGGGTCATCATAACACCGCGACTTTGGGTACGCTGGCCGCCGCCGCCGCGCTGGCCCGATTGCTGAAACTGGATGCGTCGGCCACCGCGATCTTGCTGGGCATTGCCGCCACCCAAGCCAGTGGATTGCGAGCGCAGTTCGGTTCGGCGGTGAAACCGCTGCATGCTGGATTCGCTGCCGAACGGGCAGTTGCCGCCGCACAGCTGACGCTGGCTGGTTTTGATGGACAGAAAAATGGGGTGATCGAGGCGTTTCTCGCTGCCAACAGCAACGGTCAGGCACAGCCTGAAAAACTGGTATCTGGCTGGGCAGCCCCGTGGCGTATTGTCGTGCCGGGTCTGGAGTTCAAGCCCTTTCCGACCTGCGCCGGAACCCACAGTGCGGCTGAAGCCGCGCGCATTTTGCGCCAGTCATGGCTGGAGAGCGGCCAACCTCTGTCGGCATTACTGGATAACATTACCGATATCAGCGTTGCTTTCCCACCTGGCGGCGATATCGCGGCCTCAGTCACCAAGCCAACCAACGGTATTGAAGCGCGCTTCAGTCTGGAATACGTCATTGCAGCGATGTTGATCTATAACGATCTTCGCCTGGAAGATTTCGCCGAAGGCGATCTCAACCCTGAGGTGATGCCGCTGGCCAGTAAGGTACGTCGCACCCCCGATGCCTCTGCGCCGCCGGATGCCATCAACCCTGCACTGCGTTTTCATTTGCTGACCCTGACACTGCGCGATGGTACGCAGCTCCAGCATCGCCGCACGCGCCAGCAGTCACTGGCAGACGGCGTGGATGTTGCGGGTAAACTGCGTCTGGCGTTAAGCCAGGAGACGGGTGAACAGTTGCAAAAGTTGCAGCAAAGCATCCCACTGCAAACATCAGCGGATCTTGTGACAATCAGCCAGTTGTTGCACATTTAATGTTACGTGCTGGGCCATGGGCGGCATGAATGCCGCCCCACGACGGAAACACCTCGGATTTTCAACGACATGACCAAAACTCAGCGACTGCTTGAACTGGTGCAACTGCTGCGTTGCCATCGCTATCCGGTGACCGCACAGCAGTTGGCCGATCAACTCCGCATCAGCGTGCGCACGGTGTATCGCGACATTATCTGTTTGCAGCAGCAAGGCGTAGAGATTGAAGGCAGCGCAGGCCTGGGTTACCTGCTGAAATCCGACGGCCATTTGCCGCCGCTGATGTTTTCCCGTCATGAAATTGATGCGCTGGCATTAGGTCTCGACTGGGTGAGTCGTCATACCGATGCCGAACTGAAATCCGCCGCGCAACATGCACTGGCAAAAATACAGGCGGTGCTGCCAGAGCATTTAACCCACACTATCGACCATCAATCACTGCTGGTTGCCTCACGCGGGGAAGTGCTGTTTGAGCGGCACCTGCCGGAAATTCGCCAGGCAATACACTCACGCAACAAGATCACGCTGCGTTATAAAGATCTGAAAGAGGCCACCTCCACCCGTACGCTATGGCCGGTGGTGCTGGGCTATTTTGATCGCGTACGTTTATTGTGTGGCTGGTGTGAGCTGCGCCAGGACTTCCGTAATTTCCGCGTGGATCGCATTGAGGAAATCGAGGTGAACGGCGAGCTGTATCCAGGAACCCGCCATCAACTGTTGAAGCGTTGGAAGGATCATCAGCAGGCGCGCTATCCCGATTATCGCTGATATCCTTACAACACCCCACTGAACAGCACTGGCCCCGTGGGTTGCCCGGTGGGAGAGCCGCCTTGCGGTTCAAGGCTGATGGCAATCGCGGTACCTACTGGCAACGCCCTGTTATTGGTCTCAACCTGCGTAGGTGTATTGGCTGCCAGCAACCCCAGCGAAACAGGCTGTTTACCCGCAGGAATAAGCCATAACTGCAAACTGTTGGCGGAAGTAACAGCCACCGCTTTCAGGGGGGTTAACTTCAGATGGCGAAGATCGCTGCTACGACTGACCACCCATTGCCCATGTTGTTGCGCATCGCCAAGCACCACCAGCGGGGCAAACTCTTCAGGACGTTGGCTGTAATTTGATACCAGTGTGAAGGCCGCCAGTCCCGCTGCGACTAACCAACCTAAATAGGGATTGAGCCGTCTCGCCCCTTTTTGCTGAGGCAGGTCCAGCACAATTTTTTTCCAGACGCGCGCGGGCGGGATTTCTGGCCGCAAATGGCTGTCTAGACCTGCCAGCATCGTCTGCCAGCTTGCGACACAGGCCGCCAGCTCAGGCTCCTCACGCAGGCGTTTTTCGAAGCGCAGTCGGGCATTGCCGCGTAACGTCCCCAACACATATTCTGATGCCAGCGCATCATCCCGCTGTTGATGAGTATTCATAGGCCCACGCACTCCCGAAGATGCTCCATTGCTCGACGAATCCAACTTTTTACTGATCCGACGGGCTGCTGCAGCCACGCTGCGATATCGCTGTGAGACATCCCTTGATAATAAGCCAGCGTGACACTTTGCCGTTGCTCACTGCTGAGATGCTGCAAGCAGTGCCGTAACCGTGCAGCTTGTGCGTCCTCAATCTGCGCTTCTGACTCACTGCCCTCTTCCGCGAAATGCTGGTCATCATACTCTTGTGACTCTCTTGCCTCGCGTGCTTGCCCGCTACGTAGCCAGTCGATGCAGCGATTACGCACGATTTGTGTCATCCACGTCACAGGCGCGCTAAGCGTCGCGTCATAGGTACCGGCACGATTCCACACGGTGAGGAAGCAGTCGTGCAGCACCTCTTCCGCCCAGGCACGCTGGCGTAATGTGCGTAACGCGATGGCAAAGAGATGGGGCGAGGTCAGTCGATACAGTTGTTCAAATGCGCGGCGATCGCCTTGTGCAATCGCCCGCATTAATTTCACCTGCTGTTCTGCTAAATCCTTATCCATATTTTTCCCGGAAGACGATGAAAGCTATTCCGAGTATAGACAATTACTTAGGCATCAGAACGGTATCGATCACATCAATGACACCGTTTTTCTGGTTCACATCATAGGTGCTGATATTGGCCATATTGCCTTGTGCATCTTTGAGCTGAATGTTGTGCGGGCCATTATTCATAATCCACAGCGGTTGGCCGTTCACCGTTTTCAGTTCGGCATGTCCGCCACCCTGCTTGATTTTCATCTCCAGCGCTTTCATATCGTATTTACCGGCGACGACGTGATAAGTGAGGATGCTGGTGAGCTTGGCTTTATTCTCGGGTTTGAGAAGATTATCAACCGTACCGGCAGGCAGCTTAGCGAAAGCCGCATTGGTAGGTGCAAACACGGTAAATGGACCTTTACCTTCCAGTGTCTCTACCAAACCTGCCGCCTTCACTGCCGCCACTAAGGTGGTGTGATCTTTCGAGTTGAGGGCATTTTCAATGATGTTTTTCTGCGGGAACATGGCGGCGCCACCCACCATCACAGAACCGGAATCCATCGCGGCAAAAGCCGTAGCGGTAAACAGAGCGCCAGAAACCAGGGTGATTGCTAATAGCTTTTTCATCATAAATCCTCGTTGTAGGGAGCGAAGAATTTGCTCACATCGGGATATACGTATGAAGGAGGTGAATTGGATGCAGTCTGGAGAAAATATTTTTAAAAAAACAGAGACGGCCTGTAGAGGCCGTCCTGATAGTAGCGATCAGATGGTTTCGTCAGGCTCGAGCGCATCCTGAATCGCATCGGCGAGATTGGCGATCTCATTCGCAACAGCTTGCAAATCCCATGAAGCTTTAGAGCCGCTCGCGGAAGTGGAGGCACTCACCGACTCTTTTGCCACGGCTAACGCCGCCGCAACGGCAATTGTGCGTTTGTGCTGTTCCGGCGTCATGCCCATTGGGGCGGGTGCAAAGTAATCATTTACCATTTCATCTCTCCGTTTACAGCGTTCAGTTAAATTCAATCCTGCGTGCATTATCAGGATTATAACGGAGAGTGCGAACAATAATTCTCAAAAGGCTTTTGACTGATTCTTTCACACCCTGTCCGTGCCGTTCAACCCGTCATCGCGGAGCGCAGAGCAATTTATGCCGTAAACTTAAGTTCAGGCCAGGCCACGTTGTGGGTGAGATCACAGGTAAAAAGAGGACCCTGAAAGTTGATAATCCCAGCCGCTTCCAGCCACATCCACTCTTCAGCCCGTTCGATACCCGTGGCAATGACCCATATTTCCAGTGCTGAGCAACAGCGTAAGATCGCCTGCACAACCGCCTGCTTGGGTCCACTGTTGTGAACATTGCGCGTGATACTGGCATCGATTCTGATTTTATCTGGCTGTATTCGGGTTAGCAGCGATAGGCCAGCCGTTCCGGCGCCAAAATGATCAATCGCCAGACTCACACCTGCGGCCTTTAATTTTGTGACTGCCATGACAAAGGCGTCAGGACGCGAGATTAACGCCATTTCACTGACGGCGAGTGAAATTTGCGCCGTCACTAACTCTGCATCTGCAATTCCTGCCACGATTTGCTCAACCGCATCAGGGATTTCTACCAGCGTCATTGGCATGATGTTGACATACAGCATCATGTCCTCAGGTAAGGTATTGCCAGCAATACGAATGGCCTTTATGGCTAACGCGAGGTCGAGACGGTGATGTTCTATCGGGTCTAACGCGATACGTTCAACGGATGCTGTATTGATAATCGCCTGAATAGACGTCACTTTTCTGGCAAAAGGATCCAAGATGGGATGGAAACTGATGCCGTGCTCGCTGGCCTTGGTCAGGCTGTTGACAGGTGTGTATTCTTCAAACTCGTCAACGATGAAATCCCACTGTTCTACAGGTGGAACTTCGAAATAATTTTCTTTCTCTCGGGCCTCAACAAAGGTTCTGAGGAACTGCAATGCGCGGTCGTCATAAGTCAGTTGATAGAGGGAAGTTCCCTTGTCTAACACCGCTTGTAATACCGAATCTTTGTCATGCTCACGCAGATCGAATAGTTCCATTCCAGCATTACCAAATCGGCGATACGGTGCATGATCTTGCATTAGCTCAACAATATTGTGATGCCGTACGTCTGAACAGATCCGCTGATACACGTACTGCACGCCTTCATCTGGCCCTTCGAGAATTTGGAAAAAATGCGTGCCATTGAACAAAAGGATGCCGGTGACATCTTGAGTCTCGTTCAGCTTGCTGGCCCTGCTGACCATATCCGGGAGAATTTTAACGGGGACATCATCAGAAATATGGCTGCGGTAGATAAGCGTGGTAAGCATGAATTGTTCCAGCTGGGTGACACATTTGCGCCACCGTAGCATTTCGTTAACACGAAAAATAGCTAATTATGAAAAACTTTTATTTTACGCTTCGCTTTAAAAAAGAGGTTTATGTTATTTTTTCGAATAACCCAATCAGAACAAACATGCCTAATGGAATTTAACGTTCAAAGCGGAGCCGTATCTAAAGAATAGAAGTGAAGGAATGTTTATTGAAAAATGCGACGACATCAGAAACAGGTGTCGGCATTCTAAAGAATATGCCAAACTGGATGCGCATACATATTTTGGAGGTCAAGTGGGGCATGATGAAAGAATTACACAAGAGATGCTTGCTCTGTTAGGCGAAACGGTGAGGCATTTTATCAGAGAAGGAATTCCCTTCGAGCTTCACTCACTTTCTCAAGCCATGCAGAAATTGAAGGAAAGCGAAATCGATAACGAAGTAAAAGTGAGATATGAAGGCATGATCCGTCTGCTTTCTGAGTTAATGCATTAACATCACACTCGAAATATAATTATGCATCGTCCGGCGTATAACCCACCACAATTCCAAGCGTTTTACGCAGAATTTCCTGTTCGCCTTCATCGTTAGTGGATTCAAGCGCAGAGATTAGACTCAATATTATCGACTTGTTGCTGACGAGTCCTTCTGTAGCCAGTAGACGTGGAATTATCATGCCCAGAACGGCGGCCTCATCGCTGAGTTCCGCGCCGTTTTCACGAAAATGCATGGCAAGTTCTTCATCGGGTATCGCAGCAAGAATATCTTGAGGCTTTTGCATAATCCTGTCCTGTTATTGATTAAGGCCTGCCCTGATTAGCTTGGTTCAGTGCTTACGTTGATTCCCAGCACCATGGTTATCGGGAAAGAGATAAACCACGCTATCATCAGCATTGGTGTTGCTCTTATCACCCTGATTGGCAGCAATGCATTCGTTCACTTCTTTAATAGCGAGCGCAATATGCTGGCGTCGAGTATCTTGTTCAGCCTGTTCTTGCATAACCTTGAGTTTGTTGATCAGCGCGATGTTACTGATCGGTCCTGCCTTGATGAGCAATGCCAGCGTAGCTTCGCCTATGATTTCATCAATTATTTTCTGTAAATCACTTCTGTTCATACTCGTCTCTGGTTGCTGCATGTCTATCAGAAAATGCGCGTTAATTTGAAGGTTCGCGAAGGACCATAATGAAATCTACCATTCACGAGTTGTACAAATCCAATGCAACATCAGTAAGACAAAAGCTGTACAACCTGGACAAATACGACTCTTAACTTTCACGCTCAAACAGTAGACCAATCAACTGATGATAGTGGCGTTCTTCTTCCGCGTTGCCAGAAAGCTCCATGCGGCGCAGGAGTTTGGTGCAAAGCGATTTACGGTTGAGATTGCGGCCTTCCCGCAGAATTTCAACAACAATTTGACCCAAAGTCTCTTGTTGAGACGGTAACGATGCCCTTGAAAAGTACTGAGCAATCGCTTCCGAGGAGTTTGGCGTGTATCCATTCTGACGCATGATTTTACCCCCAAATGGACGGTGAGACAGGCCGCCCGGTTAGTTGTACAGTTTAAGTAAAGTTGTACAAAAATATAAAACCACCGCATCATTTTTTGTTGCAAAAAGTGCTATTTCCACTCCTGAACATAGTAAACATAGGTTTTGCATGGCAATTCGTGACATAAGCCAAATCACATTTAAGTGCATCTGAAATATTACTTTTTACCGCGATCTCGATGACTTACTCGAATGGCAAAGTCATCTGAATGAAGTCCGCGTAAGGGGGAGTGAGACGGTTGCTCAGCAGATGACGGTTGGCCGTAATTCTGTAGCCACGCCATTGCATGGGTGATGGTAGTCTGGCGAAGGGCTGACTCCTCTTCCGAGGCCATGTTCTTCAATTCTAACTGCAACTTCGCAACGGTGACTTTTTCCTGACGTAGCAGAATCCGATATGCCGCTTCACCAATAATTTTTTCTGTGCTTTCCATTTTGACCTCTCCTGAAGATATGAGCTTGCGCTTTGTCCTCAGGATTCATTCTAGCGCATTCAATCCTTTGCTAAAACATATCTTAATTGAGCATATGTAGGTATTTTTATGAATTTAATCAATCGGTTAATCTAAATCACAGCTCAATTTAATTTGGATGGCTACCTTGTATACCTAGACAATTCCGAAGAATGTGATGAAAGATATGTTGACACCGTTCCCTCCTTCTTGGGAACGGCATCCAATTTCATTAGTTTTTAAAATATGAAGAACAAGGCGACTAGCAGGTTGTATCAACTGATTCTAATTAATACGCATTGCCTTTGAAGTGTTTCCTGCAGTAGACAGCAGTTTGAATACGACTTTTTAACGGAATTTTGCATGCTTAATTACCGCCATCCACATCGGATGGGCTGTGTTTCTGTTGAACTTTTCAAGTGCATTAAGCAACTCAGTCCATTTGATTGCCTGCTGTGTTTTGTCTTTACCCAAGGTTTCTTTCATTTGTTGAATAGTTGCATCAACCTGCAATTTTACTTCAGCAAGGCTCATTCCCGATTGGTGAAAAGCAGCAAGTTTTCTCAACTTAACCGCAATAATCTCAACGTCTAATTCCAGTTTGCTCAAACACACCTCAACAAATATTATTTTTGAATAATAGTTGTAGTTGCTATTTTTAAAAAAGAAAGCCAAAGCCTGAAATAACTTCCTGTCTGGAAACCGGCGGGCTAATTTAATGATCTGACGACATTGCAGACCGCTAGCCACCAGAGACTTACTTCCCTGTGGCAAGTTATACATAACACCAACAGATGCTGAATTTTCAGGCAGCCATCATCCCCATCTGATACCCCCTTTTCCGACTTAATCTGTAAGAGCTCAAAATCTATCAAATAATCAAGGCGCTCAACTGACCTAACCCGGCAGATTGTAAATTTATGTCTATGATGTAGGTGGTTCAATCATTCATGTTTCGAATTTATGAAGTTGAATCGTTTAATCTATAATCAGAGATCTGCAGTAACGCATTGAATTTTAAGGGAAGGAAAATGCTTAGTATCAGAAGAAAAAAGGTAAAACCGATGCGTCTTAAGGACGTGACAATTATAGATGATGGCCGTCTGAAAAAAGCGATTACCGCTGCCGCCTTGGGTAATGCCATGGAATGGTTTGATTTCGGCGTCTACGGCTATGTCGCTGCTGTTTTAGGGAAAGTCTTTTTCCCTGATGCCTCACCGGGTATTCAGATCATTGCGGCTCTAGGGACGTTTTCTGTTCCGTTCATCATCCGACCGCTGGGTGGTATGTTTTTTGGCGTGCTGGGTGATAAATACGGCCGACAGAAAATTCTGGCTATTACCATCATACTGATGACTTTCAGCACTTTCAGCATCGGACTCATACCTTCCTATGCCTCCATTGGCTTCTGGGCGCCTGTTCTGCTGCTGATTGCAAAAATGGTCCAGGGATTTTCAGTCGGAGGGGAATACACCGGCGCTTCAATCTTTGTCGCAGAATATTCCCCCGACCGTAAGCGTGGTTTTTTAGGCAGCTGGCTTGATTTCGGCTCGCTGGTGGGATTTGTCTGTGGAGCGGGTGTCGTTGTGCTGCTTACCACCATACTCGGCCAGGAAAAGTTTAATGACTGGGGCTGGCGTATCCCCTTCTTTATGGCGTTGCCACTGGGGCTGATTGGACTTTATCTGCGCCATGCGCTTGAAGAAACGCCAGCATTTCAGAAGCACGTCGATTCACTTGAACAGGGTTCTAAACAGGGTCTGAGCGAGGGGCCTTCAGTTCCCTTCAAAGAAGTTGCCCGAAAGCACTGGCGTAATCTTATCTCCTGCATTGGTATCGTGATCACCACTAATGTCGCTTACTACATGCTGTTAACTTACGTACCAAGCTATCTGACACACAACTTGCATTACTCTGAAGACCGTGGCGTGTTGATCATTGTCGTGATCATGCTGGCAATGCTGTTTGTACAACCCATCATGGGATTGCTGAGTGATAAGTTTGGACGGCGTCCATTTATCATCATTGGTAGTGTGGCCATGGTTATTTTGTCCATTCCATCATTCATGCTGATCACCCATCACAGTGTCGTTGCGCTCTTTTTTGGTCTGTTTATACAGGCTGTGATACTGAACTGTCTTATTGGTGTGATGGCTGCAACGCTGCCGGCGTTGTTCCCGACAGAGGTACGTTACAGTGCACTGGCAAGTACCTATAACATCTCGATTTTGGTCGCGGGCGTAACGCCTACTCTGACTGCGTGGCTGGTTGAAGAAACCGGTAACCTTTATATGCCTGCGTGGTATCTGATGGTTGTAGGGGCAATTGGGGTTGTCACCGGCTTCACTGTAAGAGAAACGGCGAACAAACCTCTCTATGGCGATACCCCTGCGGCCTCATCACTTGAAGAGGCTAAAGAGTTACTTCAGGAACATCACGATGGTATTGAGCAACGCATCGAAGACCTGGATGAAAGGATTGAGGAACTGAAGAAAAAACGCCGCAATTTAGTTGATCAGCATCCTGAAATTACCCAGTAACTTGTGCCCGCCATCTGAGGATGGCGGGTTTTGCCGCGGATGAGGATTAAGTATGTCTTCAGGTTCAGAGGGTGCCCGTCCCGCCGTCGGAGCACCAGACCTGACCAGAAGTAAATGGCGTTTCATCTGATGCCAGTAAGACATACAGAGGGGCAATCTCTACAGGCTGACCGGGACGACCGAGCGGGGCTTTTCCGCCAAACTGAGTGAGTTTTTCCTGAGGCTGACCACCAGATGGTTGTAACGGTGTCCAGTAAGGACCGGGGGCCACGGCGTTAACACGAATACCTTCAGGGCCCAACTGTTTAGCAAGGGATTTAGTGAAGGCTGCTATACAGGCTTTTGTCTGAGCATAATCGAGGAGAATGTCACTGGGATCATAGGCCTGCACTGATGAGGTGTTGATGATACTGGCCCCTTTCGACAGATGCCTTAACGCCGCTTTGGTAATCCAGAACAGGGCATAAACATTGGTTTTGAAAGTAGCGTCAAAAGCCTCTGTTGTCAGGTCGCGAATGGATGAGCAGTATTGCTGTCGGCCCGCGTTATTCACCAAAACATCCAATCCCCCAAGTTCGACGACCGCTCTTTCAACCAGCTCAGTGCAAAATTCTTCACTCCTGATATCACCGGGTAAGGCAATGGCTTTTCTGCCTTCTTTCTGGATCAATTCGATGACTTCCTGTGCGTCACTCTCCTCTTCAGGAAGATATCCTATGGCAACATCGGCTCCCTCTCTGGCAAAGGCTATCGCTGCGGCCCGACCGATACCTGAATCACCACCCGTTATAAGTGCCTTTTTACCTGAAAGCCTACCATGACCGGTGTAACTGGTTTCACCATGATCCGGTACAGGGTTCATTTTTGATGCCAGACCAGGAGAGGATTGTGGCTGCTTTTTAAAGGGAGGAACCGGGAAGTCTGTAAGATTATTAACCGCTTCGTTTGTCATCAAAAAACCTCTTTTACATCAGCATTAATTAATTGGCTAATCTCAAGGTTAGTAAATTTTGACAATAATGAAAGGGCCACTGCTTGATGACATAGTCGCTTAATGACATCGTCGCGCTTGGCTTAAATTTGACAATTTCAGTAATAGTTAAAGCACTATTTACGCCTCGCTTATCATTTATTGCAGCCCTCTCGAGTTGAGTAGTTCATTTTCAAGCAGGCTTAGTAACTTGAACATTTTTTCTGCTCACCTCTGATTATTTTATTAACAGAACCAGATTGTTACCCTCTTGCAATGCATTATCTATCTTGAATAATTAACAGAGAAGTTTTCACATTGAGCAATAGCATCGACACCATAAAGAAACAACACTAACCATATGAATTGAATAGACATTAAACCTTGCATTGCTAATGTTCAAATTTGAACCATGATATAGTTTGAAATCAAAAAGAGGATTACCTATGCTCTATCAAACTCGTCATGAATTACCTGAAAGTGTAAAAAATGTTCTCCCTGCACATGCACAGAACATTTATCTTGCCGCATTCAACAGTGCGTGGGATGAGTATAAAGAGAAAAAAGACCGCAAGGATAACAGCTCGCATGAGGAAGTTTCACACAAAGTCGCCTGGTCAGCCGTTAAACAGAAATATGAGAAGGGCCATGATGATAAATGGCATAAAAAGGCAACCTGATGAAGCTCATGTCTTTTTCCATTCCCTCTATTCAGAGTGATTGCTGATCTAAAATATTAGGAAGAGAAGAAATTAAAACTTTGGCTCTTTTCACTGTGAGATAATTTAGTCAATAAAACAGTTTCAATTAAAAGCCTTTATCTTACACCAGTATATTGAAGTCAAATCATGAAAGGCAA
>NZ_BBOC01000084.1:0-24194 GCF_001485335.1 Type-D symbiont of Plautia stali
AGCTGGATTTACTTCTGGGAAAGCTGAGCAGGCCCCAGCCGTAGGCCATACCATCCTGTTCATTCTCAGCGTCGGTACGCTGTGTGTGCTGACCTGCGGCTTTATCGTGTCATTGCGCTTCAAACTGAACCTGCACACCCACACGGTTTTACGCCAGGAAACGGTGAAGATGCGCGCGGCCGGGCGCGTCGTGCCGGAACAGATTACGCCGCAGGCGCGCACCATCGTCGAAACGCTGGCGGGCATGCCGTATGAAAATTTGTGGGGCAACAACAATGTGGGCTACCTCAATCGCCACAAGTCTGCTGCACCGCCGCTCCCCACGCACCGTAGCCCTTTGCAACCTCTCCCTACCCTGATTAACGATAGGAATGAACCATGACCGTATTTCCTGTAAAGCACAGCGCTTTGCTGCGCCAGCCTGAGTTTTTGTTACCGCGCAGCGAACTGGTACAGCTAATCCATAAACTGACCGACAATCTCGTGAATATCACCGATCACAGCGGCGAGTTTTTACTGCGACTGGATGATGGCCGCGTGATAGACACCAAAGGCTGGGCCGGTTGGGAGTGGACGCACGGTATCGGCCTGTATGGCATGCTGCACTTCACCCAGCAGACTGGTGATGAGGCCACGCTGAAAATAATCGATGACTGGTTTGATGCCCGGCTGGCGGAAGGGACGCCCACCAAAAACGTCAATACCATGTGTCCTTTCCTGACGCTGGCTTATCGATACCAGGAGACCGGGAACCCAGCCTGGCGTCCGGTGCTGGAGCGCTGGGCTGAATGGGTAATGTATGAAATGCCGCGCACCGAACAGGGTGGCTTGCAGCATATCGTTTATAACAATGAGAATACCCAGCAGTTGTGGGATGACACACTGATGATGAGCGTGATGGCGCTGGCGAAGATCGGTCAGCTATTTGATCGCCCTGAATTTGTCGAGGAAGCCAGTTATCAGTTCCTGATTCACACGCAATATTTGATGGATCGCCAAACCGGTCTGTGGTTTCACGGTTGGACGTTTGAGGGCCGCCACAATTTCGCCAACGCCCGTTGGGCGCGAGGAAACAGCTGGTTAACCATCGTGATCCCTGACTTCCTCGAAATGATGAACTGGCCTGAGCATCACGCCACGCGCCGTTTCCTGCAGCAGGTGCTGGCCAGTCAGGTGAAGGCATTAGCGGAATGCCAGCATAGCAGTGGGTTATGGCACACCTTGCTCGACGATCCGCAAAGCTATCCGGAAGCGTCAGCGACCGCGGGATTTGCCTACGGCATTCTCAAAGCCGTGCGTAAGCGCTACTTACCCGAGGAATATCGCCCGATAGCAGAAAAGGCGCTGCGTGGCGTGATTGCCAACATCGATGAACAAGGGGAGTTGAAACAGGTGTCGTTTGGTACCGCGATGGGCAGCGATCTGGACTACTATCGCCAGGTACCGCTCACCTCAATGCCTTATGGTCAGGCCATGGCGCTGTTGTGTCTGACGGAGTATTTGCGGGTTTATCTCTGAATGTGTTGGGGGCAGCCATTTGGCCGCCCCCCGTTTCAATCCGTTACATATTACGGATATAGTCATCCATTTCGGTTTTCAGGTTATCGGATTTGGTCCCGAATATCGCCTGAACGCCGGAACCGGCCACCACCACGCCGCGTGCGCCGAGGGTTTTCAGTTCCGCCTGATCAACCTTCGCCACATCCGCCACGCTCACACGCAGACGGGTAATACAGGCATCAAGGTTGGTAATGTTTTCTTTACCACCGAAGGCAGTCACCAGTTTGCCCGCCATTTCGCTGCCGGTTGCGCTGCTCTGTTCCATTGCCGTGTCCTCACGTCCAGGTGTTTTCAGGTTCAGTTTCACAATCAATACACGGAAAACGGTGTAGTAAATCAGGCCATAAATGATACCCACGATCGGGAACAGCCAGATTTTGCTGCTGTTACCGCTCAACACCACGAAGTCGATCAAGCCGTGTGAGAAACTGGTGCCGTCACGCATGCCCAGCAGAATACAGATTGGGAACGCCAGGCCAGCCAGAATCGCGTGGATCACGTACAGAATCGGCGCGACGAACATGAACGAGAACTCGATCGGTTCGGTAATACCGGTCAGGAACGAGGTCAGCGCAGCGGAGATCATGATGCCGCCCACTTTGGCGCGGTTCTCTGGTTTAGCCGAGTGCCAGATAGCAATCGCTGCAGCCGGTAAGCCATACATTTTAAACAGGAAGCCGCCAGAGAGTTTGCCCGCGGTTGGATCGCCCGCCATGTAGCGCGGAATATCACCGTGGAACACCTGACCTGCTGCGTTAGTGAACTCACCAATCTGCATCTGGAAGGGAACGTTCCAGATATGGTGAAGACCAAACGGCACCAGCGAACGCTCCACCACACCGTAGATACCAAACGCCACAACCGGGTTCTGATAGGCAGCCCATTGTGAGAAGTCCTGAATCGCCGTACCAATAGGTGGCCAGATAAAGGAGAGCACAATACCGGTGAAAATCGCGGTCAGACCCGAAATGATCGGCACAAAGCGTTTACCGGCGAAGAAGCCGAGATACTCAGGCAGTTTGATACGGTAGAAACGGTTGAACATGTAGGCGGCAATCGAACCCGCAATAATGCCCCCGAGCACCCCAGTATCCGCCAGGTGCTTGGCATCAATCTCCGCTGCAGGCAAATGCAACACCAACGGCGCAACCACCGCCATGGTTTTCACCATGATGCCGTAAGCCACCACGGACGCGAGTGCCGAAACACCGTCGTTGTTGGTAAAGCCGAGCGCCACACCAATCGCGAAGATCAACGGCATATTGGCGAACACGGAACCACCCGCTTCTGCCATCACATGGGAAACCACCGCTGGCAACCAGCTGAAGTTTGCCGAACCAACACCTAGCAAAATACCGGCAATCGGCAGAACCGATACCGGCAACATCAGCGATTTACCTACTTTCTGCAGGTTCGCAAATGCGTTCTTGAACATAGAAACTCCTGAGTATGAGTGCGTTTTTGCGCAGTGCGCATGGCAAAGGGGGAGGATCCTTTACCGGAGTGACGCTGAGCGTCTTTTGATTTATTACGAAGGGTAAAATAAATAGATAATTGTTACTTTGACGGCTATCACGTTTCGCTGATGAAGTTTTATTGCTTTCAGTCATTTCTTACTGACTTGCCTGAATAAGCAGCAATAAAACACTGCCTGCGCCGCGTTAAGCGCGGCACAGGCGTGGCACAGCCAATTAATTCATGGTTTGAAATAAAGAGAATTAGCCGCCAAGGCGGCTCATTGGAACGTGGAACAGGCGGGAGAAGTTCTCGGTGGTCGCTGCAGCCAGGGTTTCAATATCCACCCCTTTTAGTACCGCCATGTAATCGGCGACATCACGTGTAAAGGCGGGCTGATTCTCTTTGCCGCGATGCGGCACTGGCGCCAGATACGGAGAATCGGTTTCCACCAGCATGCGGTCCAGCGGCACGTAGCGCGCGGCATCACGAATTTGTTCTGCATTGCGGAAGGTCAAAATACCGGAGAAGGAGATATAGAAGCCCATATCCAACAATTTCGCGGCGGTGGCATGATCCTCGGTGAAGCAGTGCAGTACACCACCACACTTTTCAACCTGCTCTTCACGCAGGATCGCCAGCGTATCTTCACGCGCATCACGGGTATGAACGATAATCGGTTTGTTCAGCGCAATACCGGTACGGATATGCTCGCGGAAAGAGGCTTGCTGCTGCGCTTTGGTTTCCTGTTGGTAGAAGTAATCCAGTCCCGTTTCACCCAACGCGATCACCTGCTCTTCCGCAGCTAAGCGACGAAATTCCTCAACATCGTAAGGCGCTTCCTGATTGAGTGGATGTACGCCGCACGCGAGCGCAATATTTTCACGGTCACCCACCAACTGTTTGATTTTGTAGTAATCCGGCAGCGTGGTGGCAATCGCCAGCATGAACTTCACATCACGGGCCGCCGCTTTGGCGATCACATCGTCCAAATCGCGGTGCTGTTTTTCATAATCAAGACCATCAAGATGGCAGTGCGAATCAACAATAAACATACTTCTCTCTTTTTTACTTAGCCGACCACCGCGGGTGACATCAAACGTCCCCAGGCGAGCAAGCGGTCGGTCAGAATCAGTTCACGATTTAGCGCAGCAACATGCAGCAGCTGTTCGCGGCACTGCATCCACTGCTGAGCACTGGCATTCAGCGCACTGCTGTTGAGATGTTTTGCCAGTTGCATAACGACATCGGTTCTGTCGCCGTTGCTGAGCCATTGGCTGGCCCCTTGCTGCACTTTCATGGCATCAACTAGCAACGAAATCAGCCAACTGAGCCGCTCTGCCGCATCATCGCTATTGAGAGGCGGCAACAGTTGCAGCACATCTCCATTTATGGCGGTGAGCAAGGTTTCACACAGCTTAGTGCGCGCCTGCCAGCGTTCGGGTTGCAACAGCGATAACGCCGCCGCGGGTGCGCCATTACTTAACCGCAGTGCAGCACGCAGCACCACTTCAGGCTGCGGTTGCTGTTTGTGCAACCAAGACAGACTTTGCACTTCTTCCGGCGGAGACAAATGCCATGTCATGCAACGACTGCGCAATGTTGCCAGTAAGCGCGACGGCTCACGCACGCTGAGGAAGAACCAACAGTTTGCCGGGGGTTCTTCCAGTGTTTTTAACAAGGCGTTCGCCGCGGCTTCGGTGAGTTGTGCGGCATCCGGTAACCAAACAATCTTCGCACCACCCTGTTGGGCGAAATGATAGAGCTTTTCTGTCACATCGCGCACGGCATCGATACCCAGAGACGACTTGCCCTTTTCAGCCTCCAGCCGATACCAGTCTGGATGGGTGTGCGCCTGCATCAACTGGCAACCGTGGCAATGGCCACAGCTTTTTAATCCTTCGGGCTGCTGGCACATTAGCCACCGGCTTACGCCCCAAACCAGCGCATCATCCCCCATCCCATCGATGGCCTGGATCAGTAAAGCATGATGCGCCTGACCGGCTTGATGGCGGGCGATAATCTGCCGATAAGGCTGGTTCAGCCATGGATACCAGTTCATGCCGCCTGACCTGCCAGCCAGTTGCGCAGCGCCTGCTGAAGTGACGATGTCACGTCTGCAATATTCTGCGTCGCGTCAATCGTGGTGATGGTAGGATCTGCGGCTGCCAGGGCCAGATAACGTTCACGTGTGCGCTCGAAAAAGCGCAGCGATTCCTGTTCAATACGATCCAGCTCACCGCGTGCACGTGCACGCTGCAGACCAATTTCTGGCGTGACATCAAGATAGAGCGTCAGATCAGGACGGAAATCGCCCAGCACCGCATCGCGTAAGGTGGTCATCAACTGCGTATCCAGCCCACGACCTCCGCCTTGATAGGCCTGTGAAGACAAATCATGACGGTCGCCGATAACCCAGGCACCGCGTGCCAGTGCGGGCTTGATAACGTTTTCTACCAGTTGCACGCGTGCGGCATACAGCATCAGCAGCTCGGCCTTATCCGTGACCTGCTCACCCTCGATGCCTTGCTTCACCAGCACACGAAGCTGCTCCGCTAACGGGGTGCCGCCGGGTTCACGCGTGAAAACCACGTCACGAATCCCCTGCTCATGCAATACCGCGACGATGGCATCACGGGCGGTTGTTTTGCCTGCGCCTTCCAGACCCTCGATGACGATAAACTTACTTTTCATTTTTTTCCTTCATGGCCAGCCGGTAAACCTGTACCGCTTTATTGTGGCTGGCGAGGTTGGTGGTAAAGGTGTGACCGCCTTTACCATCCGCGACAAAATAGAGGTAGTTGGTTTTTTCCGGATGCGCCGCCGCTTCCAGTGATGCCCTACCCGGCATGGCAATGGGCCCTGGCGGCATACCACTGATGGTATAGGTATTGTAATCGGTTGGCGTTTCCAGGTCTTTACGCGTCAGCGTGCCCGTGTAACTGTCACCCATACCGTAGATGACCGTGGGATCGGTTTGCAGTTTCATGCCGGTACGCAGTCGGTTTATAAACACCGATGCCACGCGCGCGCGCTCTTCGCTGACGCCCGTTTCTTTTTCGATGATGGAGGCCATGGTCACCAAATCCTGCTCTTTCTTATAAGGCAGATTGTCCATGCGGCCCTGCCAAATCTCATCGACCAGTTTGTTCATGCGCGCGTGCGCACGCTCCAGTAGCGCCACATCGCTGGTATTGGCGGTGTAGAGATAAGTGTCAGGATAGAAAGCGCCTTCGAGCTGGCTGGCATCCAGTTTAAGGGCTGCTGCCACGGTGGCAAACTCATCATCCGTCAGGGTGTGTTTGAGATAAGGCGCTTTGCGCAGTTCTGCCAACCACTCTTTCAGACGTGAGCCTTCAACAAAGCGCACCGGGAACTGTGCCTCTTTACCGCTGGCCAACAGCTCAAGCAACTGGCGCACCGTCATATTGCTTTCCAGCCGATAAGTACCCGCCTTGAATTTGGCTAATTCCGGTTCCAGTTTCAATAACGGGCCAAACCAGATGCTGGCAGGAATAATATGCTGACTTTCCAGCTGTGCTTCCAGTACCACGCGACCGCTGCCTGCTGGCAAGGTATAAATGGTTTCCTGGCTGATCGTCAAAGGTGTATCGGCTAAACGTTCGATTTGCCAATAACTAAAGGCGGCCGCGAGGCCGGCAATCGCCACGGCGCTGGCGACGATTTTTTTCATTCGGGTCATGTTGCTTCCATTGTCTGGCAACTGTCCTGCAGTTGCTGGTACAGCGTGCGCGCGGAGAACGAAACATCGTCAATTTTCCGCACAGGTAAAACCGGCATCAGGGCGTTACAAATCACCACTTCATCGGCGTTCAACACATCGTCCCTGCTACCGTCAATCAATTGACAAGACTGGCCTGCCATCGCCATTTGCGCCATCAGATAACGGCACATAATGCCATTCACACCCGCTTGTTCCAGGCGCGGCGTATAGATGCGTTCGCCTTTGCGCCAGAATAAATTGGCCGCACAGCATTCCACCACCGTCCCTGCAGTGTCAAGCACCAGCGCTTCGTCAGCGTCGGTCTGATCAAGATGTCGGCGGATCAGTACTTGTTCAAGTCGGTTCAGATGCTTTAGCCCAGCCAGCAAAGGATTTCTTGCCAACCGAACCGGACTGGTGACGAGGGTTGCGCCTTGCTGCTGCAGACGTGCGTAGTGCTGCGGCCAGGGTGCCAGCGAAAGAATGCGAGTCGGCGTCTCGCAGCCGGCTCGGCTGTAGCCTCTGCCTCCTGCACCGGGCGTCAGAATGACTTTTAATACGGCCTGAGCCTGACCGCTGGCCAGCTGCTGCATCTCTGCCGACAATCGGGCGAGATCAGGGAGCGGTATAAACAGGCGTTCACAGCTCTCTTTCAGCCGTTGCAGATGGGCATCCAGCAACTGAATTCTGCCGCCAACCACCGCTGCAGTGGTAAAGCAGCCGTCGCCAAACTGCACCGCGCGATCGCTTGCGGAGAGCACGTTCTGCTCTATGCCGTTTATCAACATACCGATCCCCTTGGCTACTGTGCCTGTTTACATACCATCGACGAACGTAAGATTCCACGCCACTGCGTGTCAAAATATAAAAAAGGCCCGCATTGCGGGCCTTTTATTGTGCGGGGTATGAATTATACCTTGCGGAAGATAAGCGAACCGTTGGTGCCGCCAAATCCGAAGGAGTTACACAGAGCATACTCCAGACCACTCACCTGGCGCGCCGTATGCGGCACGAAATCCAGGTCGCAACCTTCATCTGGATTATCCAAGTTGATGGTTGGCGGAATGGCCTGGTCACGCAGTGCCAGAATCGAATAAATCGATTCTACGGCGCCTGCCGCACCGAGCAAGTGTCCGGTCATTGATTTGGTTGAGCTGACCATCACACTGCGGGCCGCTGCACCAAATACTGACTTCACTGCCTGCGCTTCAGCTTTGTCACCGGCTGGCGTCGAGGTGCCATGTGCGTTAACGTAGCCAATCTGCTCCGCATTCAGTTGCGCATCACGCAAGGCATTGACCATTGCCGCTGCAGCACCTGAACCATCTTCCGGAGGAGAGGTCATGTGGTAAGCATCGCTGCTCATGCCGAAACCGATAATTTCAGCATAGATTTTCGCACCGCGCTTCTTCGCATGTTCGTACTCTTCCAGCACCACAATGCCTGCACCGTCACCCAGCACAAAGCCATCACGATCTTTATCCCAAGGACGGCTTGCCGCCTGCGGATTCTCGTTATTTGTGGAGAGCGCACGTGCAGCACCGAAGCCACCCACACCCAGTGGGGTACTGGCTTTTTCAGCACCACCAGCCAGCATAACGTCAGCATCGTTGTACGCGATGATACGCGCAGCATGACCAATGTTATGCACGCCTGAAGTACAAGCCGTTGCAATCGAAATGCTTGGACCTTTCAGACCGTACATGATGGTCAGATGACCGGCTACCATGTTAACGATGGTCGAAGGAACAAAGAATGGGCTGATTTTGCGCGGACCGCCGTTGACCAGTGAACTGTGGTTATCTTCAATCAAACCCAGTCCGCCGATGCCGGAACCAATTGCCGCACCGATGCGACCGGCATTTTCGTCGGTTACAACCAGACCGGAGTCTGCCATAGCCTGAATGCCGGCAACAATGCCGTATTGGATGAAGTCATCCATCTTGCGCTGATCTTTGCGCGAGATGAATTCATCGCAATTAAAATCTCTTACTAAGCCCGCAAAGCGTGTTGCATAGGCACTAGTATCAAAATGGTCGATCAGGTTAATGCCGCTCTGACCGGCAAGGAGAGCACTCCAGGTAGACTCTACGGTATTGCCGACAGGAGACAACATGCCAAGACCAGTCACAACTACACGACGCTTAGACACGTACGTCCTCCAGGGAGGGAAAAAATAACGCTATGTGGGGCAAACATAAAACTCAGGCGGTCGAGTGACCGCCTGAAGATATTCATTAGCCTTGATGGCTATTGATGTAATCGATCGCTGCCTGAACGGTAGTGATTTTCTCAGCTTCTTCGTCTGGAATTTCAGTATCAAACTCTTCTTCCAGAGCCATTACCAGCTCAACGGTGTCAAGAGAATCTGCACCCAGGTCTTCAACGAAAGAAGCAGTGTTAATCACTTCGTCTTCTTTAACACCCAGCTGCTCAGCTACGATTTTCTTAACGCGTTGTTCGATATCGCTCATACTATTTAATTTCCTATCAAAACTCGCTTTCGCGATGGTTTTCGTAGTGTATAAAATGTTGAAAAAGATGCAACAAAATCCCGGCTGGTCGAACCACGATTTTGCGCTATTCTGCGGTGTTTACCGCAGATAATGCAAATGATTTCGTGATTATCAGACCATGTACATGCCGCCATTGACGTGCAGCGTCTCACCCGTGATGTAAGAGGCTTCGTCAGAGGCTAAGAATGCAACAGCATTGGCAATCTCCTGCGGGTCGCCTAAACGACCTGCCGGCACTTCTGCCAAAATGCCCGAGCGCTGATCTTCGTTCAGTGCACGCGTCATGTCCGTCTCAATAAAGCCCGGAGCCACGACGTTTACGGTAATGCCACGTGACGCGACTTCTCGCGCCAGTGATTTGCTAAAGCCAATCAAACCTGCTTTTGCTGCCGCGTAGTTTGTTTGGCCCGCGTTACCCATGGTTCCAACTACAGAACCGATGGTAATGATACGGCCCACGCGTTTTTTCATCATGGCACGCATAACCGCCTTAGAAAGACGGAAGACCGATGTCAGGTTGGTATCGAGGATATCCGCCCATTCATCGTCTTTCATGCGCATCAACAGATTGTCACGCGTAATGCCTGCATTATTGACTAAAATGTCCACTTCGCCAAATTCAGCGCGAACTTTCTCGAGCACGCTCTCAATAGAGGCGGCATCGGTCACGTTCAGCAGCAGACCTTTACCTTTATCGCCGAGGTAAGCACTGATTGCTTCCGCACCGCTTTCACTGGTAGCCGTTCCCACCACTTTCGCACCGCGTGCAACCAGCGTTTCCGCGATCGCACGGCCAATGCCGCGGCTTGCGCCAGTCACCAGCGCTACTTTACCTTCAAAGCTCATGTTTTTCCTCTTATTCCTGTGTAAACGCAGCGTTTAGTGAAGCAGAATCGTTCACTGCAGCAGCGGTCAGGCTATCTACAATACGTTTGGTCAGACCGGTCAGGACTTTACCTGGGCCGATCTCAAGCAACTGGTCAACACCTTGGGTCGCGATAAACTCAACCGCTTCCGTCCAGCGAACGGGGCTGTACAGCTGGCGTACCAGGGCGCTGCGAATCGCCGCGGCCTCAGTTTCGCACTTCACATCCACGTTGTTAACCACCGGTACGGCTGGGGCGTTGAACGTAATGTTCTCCAGCGCAACGGCCAGTTTCTCTGCGGCGGGCTTCATTAACGCACAGTGCGACGGTACGCTGACAGGCAACGGCAATGCACGTTTTGCACCTGCTGCTTTGCAGGCTACTCCAGCACGCTCTACCGCTTCTTTATTGCCCGCGATAACCACCTGGCCAGGCGAGTTGAAGTTGACCGGTGAAACCACCTGACCTTGCGCGCTTTCTTCGCAGGCTTTACGAATGGATTCATCATCAAGACCAATAATTGCCTGCATAGCGCCCGTGCCTTCTGGCACCGCTTCTTGCATCAATTTGCCGCGCAGCTCAACCAGCTTAATCGCATCGGCGAAATTCAGTACACCAGCACAAACCAGCGCAGAATATTCACCCAAGCTGTGGCCCGCCATTAACACCGGCTGTGAGCCATTTTTGCTCTGCCAGACACGGTAAATGGCCACTGAAGCCGCCAGCAAGGCTGGTTGGGTCTGCCAGGTTTTGTTCAACTCTTCAGCAGGGCCTTGTTGCACCAGCTGCCATAAGTCGTAACCCAGTGCATCTGAAGCTTCACGGAATGTGGCTTCAACCTGCGGATTTTCTGCAGCCAGGTCGGCCAACATGCCAACGGTCTGTGATCCCTGTCCCGGGAAAACAAAAGCAAATTGTGTCATCTTTCGTTCCTGTCAATCAAAAGCGAACCAGCGCCGAACCCCAGGTAAACCCGCCACCAAAGGCTTCGAGCAAAATCAGTTGTCCTGGCTTGATACGGCCATCACGCACGGCTTCATCGAGTGCACTTGGCACTGAGGCAGCGGAAGTGTTGCCGTGGCGATCCAGCGTGACCACAACCTTGTCCATGCCCATGCCGAGTTTTTTGGCGGTGGCGCTGATAATACGCAAGTTGGCCTGGTGTGGTACCAGCCAGTCGAGCATTTCGCGGTCAAGGTTATTGGCCTGTAACGTCTCGTCAACAATGTGGGCGAGTTCGGTTACCGCCACTTTGAAGACTTCATTACCTGCCATGGTGAGGTAAGCTGGCTCATCCTGATGCGCGCGATCCTGATACGGCAGCGTCAACAGTTTGCCGTAGCGGCCATCAGCGTGAAGATGCGTTGACAGAATGCCCGGCTCTTCGCTTTGACCCAGTACCACCGCACCCGCGCCATCACCAAACAGGATAATGGTGCCGCGATCTTCAGGATCCAGGGTCCGCGCCAGAACGTCCGCACCAATCACCAGCGCGTGTTTAACCACGCCATTTTTGATGTATTGATCGGCAACGCTTAATGCGTAGGTAAAACCTGCACAAGCGGCGGCCAAATCAAATGCCGCGCAGTCGTTAATCTCCAGCATTTGCTGGATCATACACGCTGAACTTGGGAAGGCGTGGCTGGAAGAGGTGGTTGCCACAATAATCAGACCGACATCGCTGGCAGCAACGCCAGCCATTTCCAGCGCACGTTGCGCGGCGGTAAAGCCCATGGTGGCAACGGTTTCATCTGGCGCAGCAATGCGGCGCTCACGGATGCCGGTACGGGTGACAATCCACTCGTCCGAAGTTTCCACCAGTTTTTCAAGATCCGCATTGGTGCGAACCTGCTCAGGCAAATAGCTGCCCGTACCGATAATTTTGGTAAACATCTACGCTTTGTCACTCCTGGCTAATACAGCGTCAAGGCGCGCAGCAATCCTCTCTGGGACTTGCCTTCGCACCGCCTGCTCTGCCTGCTCTATCGCCACGGCAAACGCACGTTGATTCGCCGCACCGTGGCTTTTGATCACTGTCCCGCGCAATCCTAACAGACAAGCGCCATTGTACTGGTCGGGGTTGAGATGACCGAAACGTTTTGCCAGGCGCTTTTGAATCCAGCGCCCGACCAGTTTCAACCACCAGGCCCGTTTTTTCCCATCCTCTGACGACTTGAGCAGAGAAAGAAACATTCTTACCACGCCTTCCATGGTTTTCAGCGTGACGTTACCCACGAAGCCATCACAGACCAGCACATCCGTCTTGCCGGTGAGGAGATCGTTCCCCTCAAGATATCCAATATAGTTGATTTGCGGTGTGTCTCGTAGAACCGCAGATGCTGCGCGAATCGTTTCCAGCCCTTTGGTCTCTTCCTGACCAATGTTCAACAGTGCAACGCGCGGCTTGGCAATTTCCAGCACTTCTTCTGCCATGACGGCGCCCATCACCGCAAACTGCACCAGCATGTCGCTGTCGGAATCGACGTTTGCGCCTAAATCCAGCACCACCGTTTTGCCATGCTGCTGATGCGGCAAGACGGTCATCAACGCCGGACGCTCAATCCCATCCAGCGGCTTTAATAACATTTTTGCCAGGCCCATCAATGCGCCGGTATTCCCCGCACTGATACACGCCTGTGCTCTACCTTCTTTCACCTGCTCTAACGCCACGCGCATGGAACTGCCGCGACTGTTACGAATAGCGTGTGAAGGTTTGGCATCACTTGCAATAACCGATTCGGCAGGGATCACCTGCACACGCCCCAGTAACGAGGAATCCGCTTTGGCAAGAAATGACGAGATGATGTCGGGATCACCGACCAGAAGAAGAACCAGATGCGTATGAGAGGCCAGTGCCTGCAAGGATGCAGGCACTGTCACGCAGGGACCGAAATCCCCGCCCATGGCATCAACTGCCAGGGTCAAACGTGTCAAGGTATCGCCTTGCGTAACCGCAAAGAATTACTTGGTGATAACCTTGCGACCGCGGTAGTAACCATCCGCAGTGATATGGTGACGCAGATGAGTTTCACCAGAAACTTTATCTACTGACAGAGCTGCTGTGGTCAGCGCATCGTGTGAACGACGCATACCACGCTTAGAACGGGTTGGTTTATTCTGTTGTACGGCCATGGACCTTACTCCTATTACTTACGCTTTAAACTGGCTAATACGGCAAATGGATTTGGTTTTTCTGCCTCTGCAGGCAACTTCCCAAATACCATGTCCGCGTCGGACACTTCACAGTGTTCAGAATCATGCACCGGAACGACAGGCAGCGCGAGGATGAGTTCATCTTCGATGACTGCCAGCAAGTCGATTTCGCCGAAATCATTGATATCAACTGGCTCGTACGCTTCCGGCAGTGCCTCGGCCTGCTCATCAGAAGAGACAGGACTGAAGCAATAGCTTACGTGAACATGATGCGAAAACGACTGGTTGCAGCGTTGACATGACAAAGTCACCTGCGTTTCAGCTGTTCCCTCAAGAACCGCTAAGCGCTGGTTGTCAATCGCAAACGACATGGTGCATTCCACATCACTGTCCACACTCACGACCGTTTCAGCCAAACGCGCCACCAATTCAGGTGCATACACACCTTGGTAATCAAGGCGTTTTTGCGCGGCACGGGCCACATCGATCGTCAGGGGTAATTTTACCTTTTGCATAGGGCGCGCATATTAACTTTGTAACGTCATAGAGTCAAAGAAAAAGGCCGGATTACAGCATCTTTCACCCGTTAGTCGCATCCAGTGCGGCGCATAGTTTAAAATGACTGTCATCTTTACGCTATCTATTCTGAAAAAAAATGATGACTCCGTTAATTTTGGCCTCGACCTCCCCTTTCCGTCAGACCTTGCTGGCTAAGCTTGGCCTGCCGTTCATAGCCGCCGCCCCAGATTGTGACGAAACCCCGCTGCCCGATGAATCCGCGCATGCGTTGGTGCAACGCCTGGCGTTAGCCAAGGCTCAGGCACTGGCAAAAGATTACCCTGACCACTGGATCATCGGCTCAGATCAGGTTTGCGTGTTGGATGGTGTGATTACGGGAAAACCTCATACCGTTGAAAATGCCTGTCAGCAACTCTCGGCTGCCAGCGGTAAAGTGATCACTTTTTACACCGGGTTGGCATTGATTCAACCGCAAAGTCAGCAACAACAGGTGATTGTTGAGCCCTTTAACGTGCATTTCCGCACCTTAAGTGATGAAGAGATTCGTTACTACGTAGAAAAGGAACAACCGTTGAACTGTGCAGGCAGTTTTAAAAGTGAAGGGATGGGAATTTGTCTGTTTGAACGGCTCGAGGGACGCGATCCCAATACATTAATTGGTCTACCGTTGATTGCGCTAAATGAAATGCTGATAAAAGTGGGCATCAACGCATTAGGTTGATGCCCGTTGCATCACGCTTTTTTCTGACGTAACTGTGCAAGGCAATGCTTAAGCGCATTATCCAGCGGCGCTTCCATCCGCAACACTTCCCCGGTATTAGGGTGTGTGAAGGTCAGGGCTGCCGCGTGCAAGAACAAGCGAGCCAAACCTGTTGAGGCAAGTTGGCGGTCAAATTCACGATCGCCATAACGATCGTCAAACGCAATCGGATGTCCACCATGCAGCGTGTGCACGCGAATCTGATGCGTACGACCGGTGACCGGACTCGCTTTTACTAACGTCGCAAAGCCAAAACGCTCTTCGACTTTAAAGCGCGTTTCTGAAGGCTTACCTTCCGCACTCACGCGCACTACACGCTCACCACTTTGCAAAATGTTTTTCAGCAAAGGAGCCTGCACAACTTTCAAATGTGACGGCCAGTCGCCGCGCACCAGTGCCAGGTAATCTTTCTGCATGCCTTTTTCGCGCAACTGCTCATGCAACGAACGCAGAGCCGAGCGTTTTTTAGCAACCAGCAGAATGCCTGAGGTATCACGATCAAGGCGATGAACCAATTCAAGGAAACGCGCTTCCGGGCGCAGTGCGCGCAGACCTTCAATAACCCCAAAGCTCAGGCCGCTTCCGCCATGAACTGCTGTGCCTGCCGGTTTGTTCAACACCAGTAAATGATCGTCTTCGTACAAGATGGCATGCGCCAACGCCGCGACTTTATCAAGTTTCGGCGACACCGCCTGCTCTTCTCGCTCAGCAACCCGCACTGGAGGAATTCGGACTTCGTCGCCCTCTTCCAGTTTGTACTCTGCTTTGACGCGACCTTTATTCACGCGCACCTCGCCTTTACGCAAGATGCGATAAATCATGCTTTTCGGCACGCCCTTGAGCTGGGTGCGCAAAAAGTTATCAATTCGTTGTCCGGCATTTTCAGCCGAAATGGCGACATACTGTACGCCGGGATTCTCTGTTTTCATGGCGGCGATTCTAAATAGTGTCCCTGGATAGCGCCACCCCTTTTTCTGTGCTTAACTCTCTCTTTATCGCGTTGGGAAAAGGTCTTAATGATGACTTTTTCATCAAAGCGAGGTTAAGCCCTGCAAATGAACAGGTTAAGGATGCACAAACTTCACAGCTCGGCAAAAGTCGCCTTGCTATATGTTGGTGAGCAATGGAATAATGCAGGGGTTTCTGTCCTGGAAAGAGTCAGGCAGGAAAAAGAGCGAAATTAAGGTATTTTGCCGGATGAAACTGACACGCAGCAATGGCGTAAGACGTGATGTTTAATCAGGCACTTAGCGGGCTGCGGGTTGCGGCCTGGACGACAGACTAGGATGTGTGGATTTCTGAATACTCTGTAGCAATTCCACCTTCAGGCGCTGGTTTTCCTTATGAAAAACAGGCCACCGACAAGATTTGCGCCTCTTTAGCCGACGACAACCGTGAGGTTGACGTCAGTGCATTAAGACACGAGGCCATCGGTTGATTCTCGTCCATGGGTAACGATGCCCGCAGCTTTATCACTCATGTGAGAATAACGAGTAAGTCACGATGAAAAGAATGTTAATTAACGCAACTCAGCAGGAGGAGTTGCGCGTTGCCCTTGTTGATGGACAACGTCTGTACGATCTGGATATCGAAAGCCCCGGACACGAGCAGAAAAAAGCCAACATCTACAAAGGTAAAATCACCCGTGTTGAACCAAGCCTCGAAGCTGCATTTGTAGACTACGGTGCTGAACGCCACGGTTTTCTCCCTCTAAAAGAAATTTCCCGCGAATATTTCCCTGCTAATTACAACGCACATGGTCGTCCGAACATCAAAGATGTGCTGCGTGAAGGTCAGGAAGTTATCGTTCAAATTGATAAAGAGGAACGCGGCAATAAAGGTGCTGCATTAACCACCTTTATTTCACTGGCCGGTAGCTATCTGGTACTGATGCCGAACAACCCGCGTGCCGGCGGCATTTCCCGTCGCATCGAAGGTGATGACCGTACCGAACTGAAAGAAGCACTCTCCGCGCTGGAACTGCCAGACGGCATGGGCTTAATCGTTCGTACTGCGGGCGTGGGCAAATCTGCCGAATCACTGCAGTGGGATCTCAGCTTCCGACTGAAACACTGGGAAGCGATTAAAAAAGCCGCCGATAGCCGCCCTGCACCTTTCCTGATCCATCAGGAAAGTAACGTCATTGTGCGCGCCTTCCGCGACTACCTGCGTCAGGATATCGGTGAAATTCTTATCGATAACCCGAAAGTACTGGAACTGGCTCGTCAGCATATCGCTGCCTTGGGTCGCCCCGACTTCAGCAGCAAAATCAAACTGTACACCGGTGAAATCCCGCTGTTCAGCCATTATCAGATCGAGTCGCAGATCGAATCCGCCTTCCAGCGTGAAGTGCGTCTGCCTTCCGGTGGTTCGATTGTTATCGACAGCACTGAAGCGTTGACCGCTATCGACATCAACTCCGCACGTGCCACGCGCGGTGGTGATATCGAAGAAACGGCGTTCAATACGAACCTGGAAGCCGCTGATGAAATCGCGCGCCAACTGCGCTTGCGTGACCTTGGTGGCCTGATCGTTATCGACTTCATCGATATGACACCAGTCCGTCACCAGCGTGCGGTTGAGAACCGTCTGCGCGAAGCCGTCCGTCAGGACCGCGCACGCATTCAGATCAGCCACATTTCGCGTTTCGGTTTACTGGAAATGTCGCGTCAGCGCCTCAGCCCTTCATTGGGCGAGTCCAGCCACCACGTGTGCCCACGTTGTAGCGGTACCGGCACCATTCGTGATAACGAATCGCTCTCCTTGTCTATTTTGCGTTTGATTGAAGAAGAAGCGCTGAAAGACAACACCAAAGAAGTGCATGCGATTGTACCTGTGCCGGTAGCCTCTTACCTGCTGAACGAAAAACGTGATGCAGTCAGCGCTATCGAGAAGCGCCAGGGTGGCGTCCGTGCCATTATCGTGCCGAACGATCAGATGGAAACGCCACACTACTCCGTGCTGCGCGTGCGTAAAGGTGAAGAGACGCAGACTCTCTCTTATCACCTGCCGAAGTTACATGAGGCGGAGATGGCGTTGCCTTCGGAAGAAGAGCATGCTGAGCGTCGCCGTCCTGAGCAGCCGGCGCTTGCCGCGTTCGTGATGCCGGATGCACCACCTGCGCCGGTTGAAGCTGAACAAACCAGCCAGCCTGTGGCGAAAGCCGCCGCTAAACCGGCCGCAGCTGCTGCACCTGCCGTTGCCAGCACCGGCTTTGTTGCTCGCCTTCTGAGTGGCTTGAAAAAACTGTTCGCGAGTGATGCACCTGCAGCAACTCCAGCAGAAGTTAAACCAGAAGAGAAAGCCGCTGAAGGTGAGAACAATCAACAGCGTGGCGAACGTCGTAACAACCGTCGCAGTAACAATCGTCGTGAACGCACACCGCGTAATGGCGACAATGCGCAGGGCCGTGAAGCTCGTGAAGCACGTGAACCTCGCGAGTCGCGTGAAGCACGTGAGCCTCGTGATAACCAAGACAATCGCCGTAATAAGCGTCAGAACGAGCCACGTGGCGAGCGCCCTGCACTGACTGAAGAGCAGTTGCAGCAGCGTGATGAGCAGCAACAGCAGCGCCGTGAACAGCGTGCTGAGCGTCAGCGTCGTCGTCAGGAAGAAAAACGCACTCAGCAGCAAGATCAGAAAGCCGCTGATGCCGTTCAGACTGATATCGTTGACGAAAACGTTGCTCAGGAAGAAGAACGCGTTCAAGTCATGCCGCGTCGTAAACCGCGCCAGCTGAATCAGCGTGTACGCGTGGGTGATACCACTGAAGTGACCGCCGCGATTCCAACCCCAGCCGTTTCAGAAGCTGCGGTTGAAACAGCACAGCGCGCTCAGTTCAATGAACAACCTGAAGCAACCCATGATGAGCAAGATGACAACGAAAACCGTGATAGCGCGAATATGCCGCGCCGCTCACGTCGTTCTCCTCGTCACTTGCGCGTGAGTGGTCAACGCCGTCGTCGCTATCGTGACGAGCGCTACCCAACGCAGTCTGCGATGCCGCTGGAATCAGCCTCTGCTTCACCAGAAATGGCGTCAGGCAAAGTCTGGATTACCTATCCGGTTGCTCAGACCCACGAGCAGTTCTCTTCTCCGGAAGCGTTGAACGAAATGCCAGATTACAGCTATCAGCATACTGGTGAGCCGGATACTCAGCCTGTGGCAGTGGAAGCGGCATCAACTGAAGTCGCGCAGCCTGAAACACAAGAGATCGTTCATCACGCTGAACCGCAGGCACACACTGAAGTGCCAGTGGTGAATACGGATGATCTGGCACCTGTTGCCGCTCCGGTCAACGAAGAACCTGCCGTGATCCCGGCTGCTGATGAGCAGATTGCGCAACAAACGGCGGCAGAAGCGGTCCCGGCCATCACCGCTGATGAGCCTGTTGTTGAAGCCGTCGCAGATGTTGAACCTGTGGCAGAAGTTGAGCCTGTAGCAGAAGCCGCGCGTGAAGCCGTAGTCGTCGCTGAACAAGCCCCAGCAGATGTCGCGCCGGCGGTTGAATCGCAAGTGGAAGACGTGCTGAGTGCACCGGTTGCTGCTGAAGCGCCTGTTGCAGCTGTCGCGGAACCCCATGCGCCTGTTGCAGCGCGTGACACTGCTGTAAACAACGCTGAAACCCGCTGGAAGCATCACGCCACTGCGCCGATGACCAAAGCACCGGCGCCGGCATGGGAACCTGAAGCGGTTCGTCACAGCGACTGGGTTCGCCCACCGTTCGACTTTGACGGTCGTGGTTCTGCAGGTGGCCACAGCGCCACTCACCAGGCGACAGCACCGGCTACACGTCCTGAAAGCGTTTAAGCTTAAGCCGTAAAGCGATAACAAAACCCCGACTGGTTCGGGGTTTTTTATTGCCAGTAAGAAGCGCGATAGATTGCGCAAAAAAAATCCCACGGCCTCGAAAGGCGGTGGGAGAAACTAAGCGCGCCCGGTTTAAGCACGCTCAAATTTTCAGTTCAGTTATTTAAGAGTTGAGCTGGAATAGCGACATCTTAGACATATCAGTGAAGGTCTTATAAGACGCCTGCAGTGCCGTTTGTTGCATGGTGTAGCTGGAGATTGCAGAGGTGTAATCGACGTCCACTAAATCACTCATCTGCGAGGTCATGATAGTGTCACGATCGTCACCTTGTGCATTGAGCGTGTCTAACTCGGCCAGTTTAGTACCGACGTCTGAACGAACTTTCAGAACATTGTTGAGTGAGTTACTCAATCCACGGTTGGTCTTATCCATGGCGTTCTGGAATGTCTGCTTGGTCGCATCATCCGCATCATCTTGCGGAACTTTCAATGCGGCGATAGCACTGTCCAGCATATTGAACAGATTGGTCTCACTCGGCGTTCCGTCCGGTTCTGCTTTGGCATTACCGGTAATGGACATAAAGACGGAATCACCGGTATCGCTTACTGTCATGGTGCGGCTGGTGTCGACCTTTTGTGACATTGCATCTGTGCCGCCGACATAAGTGACGCCGGTCCCTGTGTCATCGAACGGCGCTTTATCTGTCTGATAACCGGCAAAAATGTAGCGACCGTTACCATCCTGGCTGTTAGCCTGGTTCAATAACTGAGAACGGATGCCTTCTAACTGAGTCGCAATGGATGCACGGTCATCGTCACTCAATGTACCCGTTGAACCGTAAACGATCAGCGTTTGCGCGTCCTGAATGCTACTGGTCACGCTGGAGAGCGAATTTTCTTCCATCGACAAATTCTGTTCGGCAAAACTACGCGCGGTGGAAAACTGTGAACTCTTTGCCTGTGACTGCGATAACACCACTGCACGTGAAGCAGCAATGGGGTCATCGGAAGGATTGTTCACACGACGACCACTTGAAAGTTGCTCGCCGACTTTTAACCAAGAGGACTGCGAGTCAGTGATACCTCGCACCTGCTGGTTGAAAATCATATTAGTACTTAAACGCATGGCTCGTATCCTCTATGCTTAGCCGCGGATGTCCATCAGCGCGTTGAAAATGGTACTGGCGGTTTGCAATACCTGCGCATTCGCCATGTAAAACTGCTGATACTTAGTCAGGTTGGCGTACTCTTCATCAAGGTTGACGCCTGACACGGATTGCTGGCGGTCAGTTAACTGATTCACCACGTTTTCCTGCGTGGTACTGGCCGTTTCCAGAGTACTGGTTTTGTTACCCACCGTGCTGACTAAACTGGCGTACGCCTGCGTAATGGTGGCATTGCCATTCACCAGTTTTGCATCTTGCAGATCTAACATCTTCTGCGCGTTGGTGTTGTCACTCTCACCGCTGGTCGCCGACGAGGCCGCAGCAATCTGTGATTCATCGGTGATGGCAACGGTCATGCCCCCAATCACGTTTTGAACTGGCTTAACCAGGAAACTGTCTTTCGCGTTAGGTGTGCCGTTCACGGTCAACTCAAGGCCGTCAAAACTTAACGTCGTGTTTCCGCTACCATCAACATCCTTCGTCGGGGTGAGTTTTACGTTGTCTGAATTACGGGTAACTGACCAGTTGGTTCCGTCATAACTGACCGTATAGTTTGAGGCTTTTAACGCGCTGGTATCTGTCCATGCCGCAGTCACCGTTGCAGTAGAGGTGTTTTTACTGTTACTCAGCACATCTGGGCTGCCGATGGTAAAGAAGTTGGTACCCTGATTGCCATTGCTGTCGTACCCGGCGGTTTGTACCGCGTTGAAACTGGTGGTGAACGCGGCGGCAAGCTGACCCAGTTGGTTTTGTGCGGTATCCAGATCCTGAGTGCGGAAGGCTAACAGACCACCCAGTGAACCGGTGGTCAGCGTCTTTTCTGGGATCTCAACATTACCGGCCAATTTATCAACATAGCCAACAGTAGTGCGTGAAGGGTCACTGCTTGATGGCATAGCAACAAGCTGGGTGGTGTTCTTACCATTGACCAGCGTTGTACTGCCCATTGAAACGATATAGTTGCCATCTTGCTGTGAAACAGTGACACCGACGACATTATTTAAGTTGTTGACCAACTGGTCTCGCTGATCCAACAAATCGTTCGGCGCTGATCCGCCACTGGTGGTGAGTTTAGCGATTTGCGTGTTTAAATCAGCAATTTGACTGGTAAAGGTATTGATTTGGTCAACATTTGAGGTGATGTCAGTGTTGACGCTGGTTTGCATGTTATTCAGATATTGCGACGTGGTCTGGAACTGATTCACCAACCCTTGCGCATAGCTCAGCATCGATTGACGCGCTGAAGGATCGTTAGCATTACTGACCACGTTTGACACGTTGGTAAAGAAGCTTTGAATAGATGTCGACAGGCTGGTGGTCGAGGTTGAAAGCAGATCGTCGATATTAGAGATCTGAGAATATTGGGTGTTCACCGCACTATAGTTGGCGCTGGAACCGCGTAACTGGGCGGTAATGAACTGATCATATTCACGCTGCACGCCAGTGACGTTCACGCCATTGCCGTAATAACTGTTGCCCGATAACGTGCTGTTAGCCTGATTTAACAGGATAGTCTGACGTGAGTAGCCCGCTACCGTGTAGTTACTGATGTTATTACTGGTGGTGCTTAATGCGGCCTGTGCGGCGCTCAGCCCACTCATCGCTGAGTTAATTATGCTGGACATCTCGGTTCCTTAATTTCCCGTTAACCGGGCTGGCAGTCATCAGTGCGATTGTGCGGGCCATAACGCCCGCAGCTTATGTTGGTTATCGGCGTGCTTAAGTGAAACTTGAGGCAAAAAATCAGAACAAATCGGTGATATCCTGGCTGTACGCCTTTACCACTTTTTCGCCCATGTTTTTGAATTGTTGGATCATTCCCACCAGCTTTTGCGCATACTTCGGATCGGTAGCGTAACCTGCCTCTTGCAGGGCGCGTGCACCCTGCTCCGGCGTAGCGGCGTTGGCCACCGCGGCATAACGTGGGTTATTGGAGAGCAGTTTGACGTAGTCACTCAGCGCCTCCATATAGGAGCCGTAGACGCGGAAGGTGGCCCGGACTTTGTGTGCCACGCCGCCCTCATATTCCGTGGTCATGATATCGGTGGTGGCGCCTTTCCAGTCGCCACCGGCTTTGATGCCAAACACGTTGTAGCTTGGCTTGCCATCACGCGTCAGAATCTGACGTTGCCCCCAACCCGACTCCAGCGCGGCCTGCGCCAGAATCAAGTGATGAGGGATGCCACTCTGCTGACTGGCGACCTGCGCCGGTTGCGCCAGCTGCGAGATAAAATCGCTGCTGTCCGCAGGCAAACTGGAAGATGAAACCGGCAAGCGTGGTACCGCCTTGCGTACCATCTGCTCTAACTGGTTCGAAGGCAGATTGCTGTAGATGAAGCTGTTATCCAGCTTCATCGGCACTGTCCCTGCGGTTTCATCCGGTTCCTGCGCTGGCTGCATCTGCTTGACGATAAGGTCCGCCATACCCAAACCACGTTTTCCAATTTCCTGTGCAATCTGCTGATCGTACATTGAGGTATACATGCGTGTGGAATCGCTGCTGAAGATGCCATCTTTCGGCAAGGCTTCACGCATGCTCTTCAACATCATCTGTACGAACATCCCCTCAACCTGTTTCGCCACCTGCAGCGCCTTTCCTTTTGGATCGGTGGCAGCTTCACGTTTCAGATCATTGAGTGAGCGGCTGTCAAACGCCGCATTCATCATCGATTGCGTATCAGTCATCAGATGATTTCCAGTTTGGCGCGCAGACAGCCTGCACTTTCCATCGATTGCAGAATCGACATCAGCTCAATCGGTGTGGCACCCAAGGCATTCAGCGCACGCACCACGTTGTTGAGGTTGGCGCTGGAATTCACGCGCTGCAGTGCCCCGCCACTCTGACGCACATCGATCTGCGTATTGTTGGTGGTTACGGTCTGTCCACCGGCGAACGGCGTGTTCGGCTGGCTGACGTTCTGCTGCTGGTTCACGGTGACGGACAGGTTACCCTGCGCAACGGCACAGGTGTTCAGCGTCACTTCGCGGTTCATCACGACAGATCCGGTACGTGAGTTGATGATCACCTTGGCATCTTCCAACGGCACAGAAACGTCAATGTTCTGGATTTCAGAGAGCAAACGGACCTGAGAGCTGTTGTTTGGCGATACGCGAATCTGCACCGTACGCGCATCCAGAGGTTGTGCTGACCCCATGCCACGGCTGTTAATGGCATCAGCGATGCGCTGCGCCATGGTGAAATCTTCATTATTCAGCTGCAGGTTAATGGTGTTTTGGCTACCAAAGTTGCTCTGCAACTCACGTTCTACCGTCGCCCCGCCGGTGATGCGCCCACCGTTCAACTGGTTGACCTGTACACTGCTGCCGCCTGCTGATGCGCCTGCACCACCGACCAGAATGTTACCTTGGGCTAAGGCGTAAACCTGATTATCGACACCTTTCATCGGCGTCATCAACAGCGTACCGCCGCGTAAGCTTTTGGCGTTACCCAGTGAAGAGACCACCACATCGATGTTTTGTCCCTGCCGCGCAAAAGAAGGCAGTTTGGCGGTCACCATTACCGCAGCCACGTTTTTCAGCTGCATATTGGTGCCGGTGGGTACGGTGATACCTAACTGCGACAGCATGTTGCTGACAGTTTGTGTGGTGAATGGGGTTTGCGTGGTCTGGTCACCGGTTCCGTCCAGACCAACCACTAAGCCGTAA
>NZ_BBOC01000085.1:0-24003 GCF_001485335.1 Type-D symbiont of Plautia stali
ACCTGCGGCGCTAATGCGCTGATCTGTTTCTGTGCCTGGAAATAGAGATCTTTGCGTTTCGCATCGTCAAGGGTAGAGGCAGCGGTATCGATTAAATCATCGGTTTTCTTGTATGATCGCCGCTGTCACGCCACAGCTTGTTATCCACATCGCTCCATTTGTAATCCAGCCCGCCCAGCACCGTGTGCGCAATGCTGCCGGTATCAAAGGTGGCTTTGACCTGGTTATCGATGCCCAATTCCTTGGACTTGATCTTGTCATGCTGCGGACGACGGTTGATCTGGTGATCGCTGCCATCCACGTCCCAGGTGTAGACCAGATATTTGTACGACTCGTCCATGTTGCTGTAACGCAGGTTCTGCGTGAAGCTGATGTTATCGTTGAAGTTATGTTCGAAAATATAGCCGACTGACGTCTGCTCACGCTTCGCTTCATTAAAGCTCGGATCGCTCACGTTGAAGTCGTAAGGAATGTATCCCGCGCTGGTGTTGAACAGCGTGCCGTTGGCTGGGAGGAAATTACGATAGCCCGCTTTTGGCTCATTCTGGTACATGGTTAACAGCGTGAAGCTGGTGTCAGCATTCGGCAACCACGTCAATGCTGGGGCAATCGCCATACGCTGCTGCTTGTTATCTTTCACGAACTCATGCTTGGTGCTGGCGATACCATTGAGTCGATAAAACAGCGTGTTGTCATCATTCAGCTTGCCACCGAAATCAAACGCCGCCTCGCCCAGATGCTGATTCCCGGTGCTGAGTTGCACTTTGTGGATGCTCTGCGCGGTAGGACGTTTGCTGGTCATGGCAATCACACCGCCGGGATTAACCTGGCCATACAGCACGGAAGCCGGGCCGTGAATCATCTCCACACGTTCCAGCAACCAGGGATCGATCTGCCCAGCTGCCCCTGCCTGCCCAGACAAGCCGTAGCTTAAGCCATCGAGGAATTTGGGTGCATAGCGAAAGCCGCGCGCGATGATCTCATCGTTACGGTTGGAATTACCGCGATAGTTGGTCAGCACACCGCTGGTGTAGCTCAATGCATCAGCCACTGAGGCAGCGGCCTGGTCGTCCATTTGCTCACGGGTAATCACCGAGATCGATTGCGGCGTTTTACGCAGTGGCGTGGAGGTTTTGGTCCCTGCACTGCTCTCCTTCGCCACATAACCCTGCATGGGAGAGGTGACGCTCTCACGTGCTTCTGCATTAACGGTAATCGTCTCTTCTGCCGCCAGACTGTTAAAAGCAGGCGCCACTAACAGAATTGAGGCCAGCGATAAGTGAAGCCGCGAAAGTCTAAACGGAAGTGCCACAGGAGGTATTGCTGATTTTCTTGCTTTTACGGACATAGTTGCCATCTCTATTTCAAACTACCTTGTCGATGAAATAATTCGTCCAGCCAGGCTCGTGCACGTGAACATGCCGTAACGAATTGAAATATTACTGTCATAAGAAAATATCGGCCCTAAATCCCCCCGTGACGCACTTCACAAAATAACTTACTGAAATCCAGGAGGTTTATTGGCCGCGAAAAATCATATTGCAAATGTAAATCGTTATCAATAGCATTTGCATTACGTTTGTTAATGTAAAGTCTTTGAAGAAAATGTGGAGATGGATTTCAGGATGTTTCGATCTGACGCAGAAGAAATGGCGGGAAAATGGTTCCTGACAGGGACAGTTGCCACTTGGTTGCAACAGTCCCACTTGGGCCAGGATAGCTGGTGGGACAAGGTTCGGACAGCGGGTACACCGGTTATTGAGCGTGATGAAACCGGTGCGACGACCATGCATTTTTTTGGCGCGATCCTCAGGGGCATTCCGCATTATCGTCTACCCGGCGTGTTTATATCGATATAAATGGCGTCACCGATCACCACAGCCAGATGCCCGAATCCCTGGCGCGCATCGGCGATAGCAATGTCTGGCACTGGTCTACCGCCATCGAATCCGACTGGCGCGGCAGCTACAGTTTGATCCCCGCGGGTGATGACCATCTGCCACCGCTGTTTTGCGGCGATGATGAAACCTGTCGCGTGTTGCAGCGTAAGTGGTGGATTTCGCTGATGCCGCTGGCGATCCCTGACATCCTTAATGCTTCACCGCCCTTTCTCAGCAGCCGCCGTTTTGCCCTGAGCAACGCGCAGATGCCAGATGCGCCAGACCAGTCCGCCTGGCAGTTACTGGATGCCGGTTTAGCCGACACCTGGCCGGATTCTCTGCAAACGCTGCAGTGGCACAGTGCCCTGCTCAACGTCACGCGCAATGTCTGGCTTTACACCACTGGACACAGTGACGAGGCAGAGCAACGCCCGTTGGTGATCCTGCTGGATGGTCAAAACTGGGTCTATGGCCAGCCCATTTTCAGCGCTCTCGACCAGGTCACGGCGGCGGGTGAACTGCCGCCTGCCTGCTGGTTATTCATTGATGTGATTGATAGCCAGCATCGCGAAGTGGAACTGCCGTGCAATGAAACTTTCTGGCAAGCCATGCAACAGGAATTGCTGCCACTGGCTCGCCACCATGCCACCTTCAGCAATGAGGGCAACCGCACCGTTGTCGCAGGGCAAAGTTATGGCGGATTAGCGGCGCTGTACGCCGGCCTGCACTGGCCACAGCGTTTTGGTCGCGTGCTGACGCAATCAGGATCGTTCTGGTGGCCGCATCTGCAATACATCCGCGATTATGCCAATCGCGAGCAGCACGCGCCTGGACTCCTGCTGCAACGCCTGCAAAACAACCAACTTCCCGGCGGTAAGCTGACAATTTTTCAGGAAGTGGGTGACCGTGAGGCAGACATGCTTTACGTCAATCAACAAATTCGTCCGGCGCTGGAAGCGGCTGGACATACCCTCTCTTTCCGCCGCTATGCCGGTGGACACGATGCGCTGTGCTGGCGCGGTGGCCTCATCGATGGCTGCCGTTGGTTACTGGCCGATTTTCTTTCCTCTGATGCAACCTCTGAAGGTGAACACCATGTCTGAACAACAAAATCCGTTTGATAACGATGCCCTGGATTTCCTCGTGCTGTTGAATGACCGCCAGCAATACAGCCTGTGGCCCGCCTTTGCGCCCGTTCCAGCAGGCTGGTGCTGCGTCACCGGGCCATTGGCACGATCCGCCGCCATCGAATACGTAGAAACACACTGGCTGGATATGCGGCCCACGACGCAGCAGACGTCATCCACCGCGCACTAATTTTTCTTATTTTCTTTTTTTGATTTTTTAAGACAGGAACTGTCCTTTGGCATCGTTAATCACGCATTCAACAGCGTACCCCTTGGTGGCGGCGCAGCCCGGCATCTGGATCGCTGACACTATTGCGCAGCAGCGCAATCAATTCACAGTGGCGCACTACAGTGTGTTGCACGGCGCCATCAACCGCGCGGCCCTCGACAGCGCGATCCGACAAACCATGATGGAAGCCGATACCGTGCAGGCCCGCTTTGGTCTGGATGAAAATGGCGACCCTGCACAGTGGTTTACCGCTTCAACGGAGATCATCCCCGAGTGGCATGATTTCAGCCAACGCGCTGATGCCAGCAGCCAGGCACACAAACTGATGCAGGCCGATGTGAGTGCGGATTTACCCGCCGACGGCGAAAAACCGCTCTACCGTCATGTCTTGATGCGCATCGGTGATGGCAGTTGGTGGTGGTATCAGCGCTACCACCATCTACAGGTTGACGGCTTCAGTTTTGAAGCCCTGGCACAGCGTGTCGCGGCTATCTATGCCGCACTGTGTCGCGGAGAATCGCCTGCACCCTCACCCTTTACGCCCTTTACTGGCGTGATTGAGGAGTACCAGCAATGGCAGGACTCAGCGGCGTTTCAACGTTCAGCCAGCCACTGGCAAAGCTATACCGCCGATCTGCCGACCAGCATCACACTCTCAAATGAGAGCACCGACAATCCCGGTGATCGTCCTATTAGTTGCCAGGTGACGCTACCGCATTTAGCCACGTTACGCCAGCAGCCCGCCCTGTACGAATGCAGTGAAGGCGATGTGGTGAGCGCCGTGTTAGTGGCTTATCTGGCCCGGATCAGTGTCAGCCCACGCCTGTCGATTGGTTTCCCGTTTATGCGCCGCATGGGGTCAGCTGCAATTACCGCGCTTGGCCCGGTGGTGAACGTGCTGCCGCTGATCTTTGAACTGTCTGACACCACCGACCTCGCCGCACTGGTGCAGCAGGTACAGGGCGAAATCCGCAAAGCGCGTCGCCATCAGCGCTATGAAGCGGAACAACTGCGCCGTGATTTGGGGTTAGTCGGCAGCAGTCAGCACCTGTACGGACCGGTGATCAACGTCAAGGTCTATCATGATGACCTGCAGTTTGATGGTATTGCGGCGACAACCCATACGCTGGCAATGGGACCGGTGGATGATATCGAATTTGAGGTGGGTTTCCGCGATGGCGCGCTACAACTGACGCTGGTGGCTAATCCATTACGCTATGACGCGATTGCGTTACAGCGTCACGCCGATCGTATCCGTCATCTGATTGCGCAGTTCGCTGCGCAGCCTGGCATCACGCTGGTCGAACTCTCGTTGATTGCGCCAGATGAACAGGCCGATATCCAGCGCTGGTCTACCGGTCCCGTGATAACGCCGCCTGACGGCGTCACCACGATTATCGATATACTGCTGGCGCGTGCCGCGCAGAGCGGCGAACTCGCTGCAGTGGTGTGTGGTGAGCACAGCCTGAGCTATCGCCAGTTGCGCGACAGGGCCATGCAACTGGCACACCTGCTGATTGCGCGTGGCTTGGGTGCCGATGACGTGGTGGCGATAGGCATCCCTCGCTCGGTCGATTCGCTGGTCGCCATCTTCGGGGTGCTGGCAAGCGGTGCGGCTTATATGCCACTGGATCTCGACTATCCACGTGAACGCCTGGCACTGATGTGTGAAGATGCCCAACCCGCTCTGCTGCTCACGCACTCCGTGACATTGTCACAGATGCCGACGCTGCCACATCTCTGTATTGATGCGCTGGATGCGGAACTCGCCAACCAATCGGTTGAGCGCCCTGCAACGCAACTGTGTGGCGATGACCTCGCCTACATGATCTACACCTCAGGCTCCACCGGCCGTCCAAAAGGGGTGATGAGCACCCATCAGGGTCTGCTCAATCTGTTCTTATCCCATCGCGAGCATCTGTTTGGCCCGGCGATTGATCGCTTCCATGCCACCAGCCCGCGCCGTATGCGGGCAGGCCACACCGCGTCGTTCTCATTTGACTCCTCCTGGGAGCCGCTGTTCTGCATGTTGATGGGGTGCGAACTCAATATCTTTGACGAAGAGCTGCGCCGCGATGCATGGGGACTGATTCAACAGATGAACGCCGTGCCGGTCGATCTGTTGGACATCACCCCATCGTTCTTCTCACAGATGATCGACAGCGGCCTGATGGATGTTGAAAACCATCGTCCCTCGTTTGTGATGATTGGGGGGGAAGCGGCCACGCCAACGCTGTGGAAGCTAATGCAGAACCAGCACCAGATGGAGATCCACAACTATTACGGACCTTCTGAATACACCATTGATACCTTGGGTGCCAGCGTCCTGGCCGCACAGCAACCGATGATTGGCCGTCCGGTAGGCAACACCCAAGTCTACTTGCTCGACAGCCAACTGCGCCAGGTGCCGGTGGGCTGCGTGGGCGAGCTATATATTGCCGGAACCGGTATCGCACGCGGCTATTTGCGTCGTCCCGACCTCACCAGCGGACGCTTTGTGGCTAATCCCTTCCTCAACGGCGAAGTGATGTATCGCAGCGGTGATTTAATGCGCTGGCGCCAGGACGGACAGCTGGCGTTTATTGGCCGTGTCGACCACCAGATCAAAGTGCGCGGTTTCCGCGTGGAGTTGGGTGAAGTTGAAAACGCCCTGGTCGCTTTGCCTGAAGTCAGCACAGCGGTGGTGATCGCCGAAAGCATCGGTGCTACACATCGCCTGATCGGCTACTGCTCGGTGCAGGATGAGGCACTGCGAGCTGACGCTCAACTGAGCACCCGCTTGCTGGCACAACTCGCCTCGCAACTGCCCGATTACATGGTGCCAGCCGTGCTAATGGTACTGGAAGATCTGCCACTTAACGTCAATGGTAAGATCGATCGCCAGGCGCTGCCTAAACCGCAACAGGCGCAAACCGCCATCAGCCGCGCCGCCAGCACGCCGCAGGAAGCCCTGATTTGTCAGGCGATAGCCGGGTTATTGGGGCTGGAGAGCGTCGGCGCAGAGGATGACTTCTTTGCACTCGGTGGTGACAGTATCTCCGCGATGGGATTGAGCACGGCCGCGCGCCGCGCCGGTTATTTGCTGCGTCCACGAGAAATCTTCGCAGAACGCACGGCCGCGCGCATGGCTGCAGGGTTACAGCCGCTGTCGCAGCACAACCAGCAGGCGCGCGTTGCGCAGCAAGGCGCGGTGGGTGGTCTGCCCATCCTGCACTGGTTCAATGCGCAGGCTGGCATCAACGCGCGCTTTGCCCATGGTGTGCTGCTGTCCGTGCCCGCCCAGCTGCAACTCTCTCAGCTAGAACAGCTGATCGAACAGTTGGCGACAGCGCATCCGGCGCTTAACGCCTTTACCCGCGATGAGCAGTTAGTGGTGGGGGAATGGCTGCCGACGCGCCCTGCTCGCTGCCGCGCTATTGAAGTCGAAGAGCGCGACATTGCCGCCGAACGGGCTTTTAACGGTGATGCTGCGCGCCTCGATCCCGCCGCAGGGACCGTGTTGCAGGCCACGTTACTGCAGCAGGGTGGTGCCAGTTGTGGTCTGGTGTTGACGTTGCACCATCTGGTGGTGGATGGCGTTTCCTGGCGCGTGCTGCTGGATGAATTACAGCAGGCCGGTGATGCGCTGTTAAGCGGTGCGCCCATCGCGTTGCCGCCAGAAGAGACATCGCTGCATGACTGGTCAGCCACTCTGCTTGCCAATCTTTCCGCGCGCGCCAGCGAGCTACCCTTCTGGCAAAACATGCTGACCCCGCCACTGCCTGTTTTGGGTGAGCGCGCCTTAGCCCCCACCGATCGTGCGTTGCATCAGCGCACGTTGCTGGATGCGAAAACCGCTCACGCCCTGCTCAACACGCTGCCGCAGCAGTACCGCGCCACCAGCGAAGAGCTGCTGCTGACGCTGCTGTCACTGGCGTTACGTCAGATGAACGGCAGCGCAGCGCAACGACTGACGCTGGAATCACATGGTCGCGCAGAGTTGCACGATCATCAGGATCTGGCTCGCACTGTGGGTTGGTTAACCGCAGAGTTCCCGCTGCTGATTGCGCTGCCCGCCGCCGCGCCCTTAAACGAAAGCGTGCGCGCGGTGAAAGCCGCTCTGCGATCGGTGCCCGACCGGGGAATCGGTTATGGTCAGCTTCGCTGGCTTGATGCACATCGTGGGGTCACTCTGGCGAAACTGGCCGCAGATCATGCACCGCAGGTGTTATTTAACTTCTTAGGCCGATTCACGCAAGGAAACGGAAACTGGCAACCACAGCGCACCGCACAGCAGTTCCGCGATAGCTTTGCGGTGATTCAGGATGCCTCACTGCCATTGCAACATGCACTGGAACTCAACGTATTTGTCGATGAGCAGCAGTTGGCTCTCAACTGGAGCTGGGCCGACGGCGTGTTGCATGCCGATCAGATTCAGCAACTGCATCAGGCTATGGCAAAGGGTGCTATGCAGTTGAGTCACTTCGCCGAGCAGCAGCCGCTGCAAGCGGCTAATACGCAAGTGGCAGCCGACATCAATCTGGTGGGCGTGGATGACCAGGCATTGCAACAACTGCACGCGCAGCACGGTGCTTTTAGCCACGCACTGCCGCTGCTGCCGTTGCAGAAAGGCTTGCTGTTCCATGCACAAACCACTTCATCCGCTGGCAGTTACAACTCATTGACACGTCTGACACTGAGTGGCGATCTCTCTGCCGAGCGCGTGCAACGAGCACTGAACCAGGTCCTGCTGCGCCACCCGCAGTTGGCCGCCCGCTTTGACAGCGAAATCTGCCTGCAACCGCTGCAGTTGCTGCCAGAGGGTGAACTCACCTGGCCGCTTACGGTGCTCGACACCGACGATATCGAGCAGGCTGAACGGCAAATGCTGGCACAGGATCTGTTTCATCAGCCGGTGATGCTACAGGCGACGCTGATTGCCCATCGCCATGAAGAACGCTGGACGCTGCTGCTCAATGCCCATCATCTGGTGGTTGATGGCTGGTCAACTCCGGTGATCCTCAACGATCTGCTGTGCGCACTGTGTCAACAACCTCTGCCAGCGCATCGCACCCACTACGCGGATATCGTGCGCCAACTCAGCCAGCGTAATGAGCAAGAGGCGCGCAAGCAGTGGCAGGATTGCCTGCGCGATGTGCGCCCGACCTTGATCTATCCCAACGCCTCAGACAGTCCGGTGCATGAAAAACGCCTGTTGCTGGATAGCGCGCTGGAACGCGAACTGCACGCCCTGTGCCGCACTCGTGGGCTAACGCTCAATACGCTGATGCAAGGCGTGTGGGGCATGATGCTGTCGATTGCCAGCGGTCAACAGGATGTGGTGTTTGGTGCGCCGGTTTCCGGTCGTTTCGGGCAAATCGATGGCATTGATGAGCATGTGGGGCTGTTCAGCAATACGCTGCCGGTGCGGGTGCGTTTCGATCACCAGCGACCGCTGCTGGAACAGCTGGCAGAGCACCAATCGCAGCAAATCCAGCTGATTGAGCAAGACTGCCTCGGTCTGGCGGAAATCCAACAGCTGGCGGGACAAGGCACGCTATTTGACACCCTGCTGGTGGTGGAAAACTACCCCGACAACCTTGGTTTGTTCGATGCCAATGCCCGCGTGCGCTGCGAAAGCATTCACAACCGGGGATACACGCATTACCCCCTGACGCTGCTGGTGTTGCCCGGTGATCAGCTCACGCTGCTGCTGGAGTATCGCGACTGCGTATCCGATGCCGAACGGCTGGCGGAACGCTTACTGCTGTTGTTGCAACAGTTGGTCACCACGCCCGATCTCCCGCTGGCACAGTGGAAGCTGCAAACCCTTGCCGAACAGTCCTTGCTGCAATGGGTCAACAACACTGGGGTTCAGTTGGAAAATGAAACCCTGCAACAGGCAATTGCACAGCAGGCCGCCCGCACACCGGATGCGCTGGCGCTGTGTGATGTCGAACATCAACTGAGCTATCGTGAAATGCAGCGCCAGGCCAGCCTGTTGGCCGATCGCTTAATTGAAGCGGGCGTGATGCCGGGCGATATCGTTGCCGTGGCGCTGCCGCGTTCCGTGCGCCTCAGCATTGCCCTCACCGCCATCTTGCAGGCGGGTGCCGCATGGCTGCCACTCGACATTGGTTATCCCGATGAACGACTGTCCTACATGGTTGAAGATGCACGTCCGTGGGTGGTGATCACTGAATCTGCGCTGGAAAGCCGTTTCGCCACCTTTGGTACGCTAATGATGTTCGATGGCCTGGCGAGTGAGCAGCTTATCGCGCGTCATGCCCAACCGAAGCCAGATGCCCATCGCCCGGCCTACGTGCTTTACACCTCCGGTTCCACCGGCAGGCCGAAAGGTGTGGTGGTCAACCAACGCGCCATCATCAACCGCCTGCGCTGGATGCAAGCCAGCTATCCGCTGCGCAGTGACGACGTGGTGTTGCAGAAAACCCCGTGCAGTTTTGATGTCTCGGTGTGGGAGTTCTTCTGGCCACTGATGACCGGTGCACAGCTGATGATGGCCCCGCCGGAAGCGCACCGCGATCCGCAGGCGCTGTGGCAGTTGATCGACGATTATCAGGTCACCACTCTGCACTTTGTCCCTTCCATGCTGGCGGCTTTTGTCAGCCACATTGCCAGCCAGACTGACCAGGCTTGCGCCACCCTGCGCCGTGTATTTTGCAGCGGTGAAGCGCTCGCCTGCGATCTGGCGCGCAGCTATCAGCAATTGATTGCCGCTCCTCTGCACAACCTCTACGGACCGACTGAGGCCGCCGTTGACGTGACCTGGCAGCCCGCCAGCGGCAGTGCGTTAGAGGGATTGAGTGGACCCGGCGTGCCGATTGGGCGTCCGGTATGGAACACTCAGTTGCACATCCTCGATAGCCTGCTGCGTCCGGTTCCGGTGGGCGTGCCCGGGGATCTCTATCTCAGCGGCGTGCAACTGGCCGATGGCTATCTGCATCGCGCTGACCTCACCGCCCAGCGCTTTATTGCTGCGCCGTTTGCCGAGGGCGAACGCATGTATCGCACCGGTGATATTGCCTGCTGGCGTGATGACGGCGCGGTGGAGTATCTGGGACGCAGTGACGATCAGCTCAAAATGCGCGGTCAGCGTATCGAACCTGGCGAGATTGAACAGGCGCTGGTGGCAATCCCCGGTGTGGCGCAAGCCGTGGTTGCCGCACGGGCCCTGACGCAACAAACGGCAGCAGGCGTCGATAACCGGCAACTGCTCGCCTGGCTGGTGGCGGATGCGGGTATCACTCTGGATATTGCGCAGGTTACACAGCAACTCGCTGCGCGATTGCCTGCACATATGCAACCGGTAAATTATCAGGTCATCGACGAGCTGCCACTCAGCGCCAACGGAAAATTAGACCGCAAAGCGTTGCCGATGCCGCAACTCAGCGCGCGCAGCGGGCGTTTACCGCAAAGCGAGAATGAGCGCTTGCTGGCTGAACTTTTCCAGCAGTTATTGGGTTGCGAACAGGTATACGCAAAAGATGACTTCTTCGCGCTGGGCGGCCACTCACTGCTGGCGATGCGACTGGTCGCTGAATTGCGTCGTCGTTTGCCACAGCCGATCAGTGTCGGACAGGTGATCGCGGCACGCAGCGTGGAGAAACTGGCCGCGTTGCTGGCAGGTACGGTCAGCGACACCGGTGGCAACGGGGAACTGCTGCCGCTGCGCGCAGGGCAAGGGCCAACGCTGTTCTGCATTCATCCGGCTTCGGGCTTCGCCTGGCAGTACAGTGCGTTGCTGCACTATCTCGACGGTGATTTCCCGATTGTTGGGCTGCAATCGCCACGACCTGATGGGGTGATTACCGCCTGCGACAGCGTCGATGCAATGTGCGAACACCATCTTACGACTATCCGACAGCAACAGCCGCACGGACCTTATTACCTGTTGGGCTACTCGCTGGGCGGCACGCTGGCGCAAGGTATTGCAGCACGTTTGCAAGCGCATGGCGAAAGCGTCGCGTTCTTGGGCCTGCTGGATACCTACCCCGCCGAGGGTCAGGACTGGCGCACGCCAGAAGCCGACGAAGCGGAGCAGGAAGTGGCACGCGAGCAGGCGGAGTTTATGGCGGCCACGGAAGATGAACGCGATGCGCTGTTACGCGAGGAGAAAGCCGCGATGTTCAACACCATCGTTGCCAACTACAAAGATGCCGTTGCCCGTCTGGCTGAGGCGCGGACGCCGCGCTATGCCGGTAAAGCCACGCTGTTTATGGCGGAGAGAACGGTGCCTCCTGGCATGGACGTTGCGGCAAGCTGGGCGCCGTTTGTTTCCGAGCTGGAGATCTGGCCGCTGGACTGCGAGCACGCGGACATCTTGTCTGCCGCATCGCTGAAAGCACTGGGCCCGCTGATCAACCGGCTGCTGGCGCTGCCGTCGTAGGGGCGGCCTTCAGGCCGGCCCGCGGGCGCACCAAGGTGCGCCCCTACATACAGATCGTACCCGGTGGCGGCCTTTAAGCCGCCCGCTAATGCATCAACAATAATCAGACTGTGGATTTCTATGGCTAAACCCTCGATTTTTCTCGACTTCAGCTTGCTGAAAAAAAACGCCGCGTTCCGCGCCATCTTCTGCGCCCGCATGTTATCGGTGTTCGCACTCGGCATGCTGGCAGTGGGCGTACCGGTGCAAATCCAGGCCATGACCGGTTCGACCTTGCAGGTCGGCGTGGCGGTGATGCTGGATGGCATCGGCATGTTTATCGGTCTGTTGCTGGGCGGCGTACTGGCGGACCGCTATGACCGCCGCAAATTAATCCTGTTTGCACGTGGCACCTGCGGGGTTGGTTTTGTGCTGCTCAGCCTGAACGCGTTCAGCCCCAGCCCTTCTTTGTGGGCGCTTTACTTCCTCGCCTTCTGGGATGGTTTCTTTGGTGCGCTGGGCATGACCGCGCTGATGGCGGTCATTCCGCTGATTGTTGGTCGGGAGCATCTGGCGGAAGCCGGTGCGCTCAGCATGTTGACGGTGCGTCTTGGTGCCATCCTGTCTCCGGCGCTGGGTGGCATGATCATTGTCGCCGCGGGCGTCGGCTGGGCATTTGCCGTTGCCGCGATAGGTACGCTGGCGACGCTCATTCCCTTAGTTCGCCTCCCCGCCCTGCAACCTGAACAACAAGAACCCGAACATCCCCTGCGCGCGCTGGCGAGCGGTATCCAGTTCGTCTGTCGTCATCCCGTCGTCGGCACGGTGGTACTGGTGGGCTTGCTACTCAGCATGATCGGTGCCGTTCGCGTGCTGTTCCCGGCGCTGGCCCTGACGTGGCAACTGGATGCCTCGGCGTTAGGACTGATGTATTCAGCCGTCCCGCTTGGCGCGATGATTGGCGCCTTTACCAGCGGTTGGGTGCGGCAATTATCGCGTCCAGGCGTGGTGCTAATTGCCAGTGCCCTACTGGCATTTGGCTCCATTGCCGCGCTCGGTCTGATACATCATCTCGCAGCCGCGTTAGTGATGTTGGTGTGTTACGGCTACAGCAATGCCATCGCATCGCTGTTGCAGTTCATCCTGATCCAGCATCACACACCGGACGCCTTGTTGGGACGGGTGAACAGTTTAGGCACCGCACAGGACGTAACCGGAGATTCCGTTGGCGCGCTGGGTTTAGGTGCGTTGGCCCGCAGCCTGGCACCACTGAGCAGCGTATTGTGGTTTGGCGGTGTGGCAGCCGGTTTATTGATGTTGGTGGCCTTGGCCGCACGCGGTTTGCGCACGGCCAAACTAGACAATGGTGAGCATAGTCACACGCAAGCTGCTGCTTAGTGCACGAATTGCCGTTCGATGCTGCTGAGCATATTGCTGGCGCTGTAGTAATCGAGACGGAAAGTATTGTTGCCCATGGCATAAATAGCGTGCTGCTGAACCGCAGGTAAATGAGCGAGGAACGGATTCTTCGCGACCTGCGGCACGGTTTTATCATCCGCCGCAAACAGCAGCAGCGTATTACCCGTGATGCCATCGGCCATGGTTTCACCGTTAAGCTGGATGATATCGTTGCGTTTACCCATGCTGGTGCTGCCCTGCAAACTTTCTGGCGGTGCAGCCAGCGTAAAACCTAGTTCTTTCAGTAACATGCCCTGCGCCGACGCAGGTGTCCACAGGTTCATGCCACGTCCATCTTCGTAATAGACAATCGCGGATGTTGGCTGCGGCGGCAGTGTGATTGCACTGCGAACGGCGTCAACGCGTTGATCGAACTGTGCGATAACCTTTTTCGCATCTGCTTCGTGACCGGTAATGCTACCCAACTGTAACGCCAGCGCCTGCCAGCTCTTATCACCATAATCGACCACCAAAACCGGCGCGATAGTGCGCAGCTGATCGTAGAGTTTCAGCGCCGAATCACCGCCGGTGGCTGCAATCACAATCAGATCGGGCGCTTCAGCGGCAATCGCTTCGGCATTGGGCTGCGAGACATACAGCGGCTTCACATGCCGTGCGCGTGCCACCTCACTCCATTGGGTAAAAAAGCCCTGCGCATCAGATACGCTGCTGTTACGACTGGTGGCCCCCGAGCCGATGAGCGGCGCATTGATCGCCAGCAACGTTCCGCTCAGCGTGACGCTGGTAGAGACAATTCGCCGTGGAGGCTGTTGCAAGGTAAGCGGGCCTTGAGGTGTTTCAAGCGTGCGCGGCCAACCTGTACTGGTTTCGGCGGCCATGGTTTGAGTCATCAGGGTAGAGAAAAAAAGGAGTGCCAGAACAGGCAGACGCATCAGGTTGTCCATCACTTTATAATTGAGAATGGATATCATTATCAAAAAATAGTGTGGTAGCAAGTGTTTAATGCTCAAAAGAATCGGCACTCGGGACTAATGCCGATCTCTTAAGTAAAACAATGGGTATCTGTGCTGGTGCGCATAAATGCGCACCCTACGAAAACCGCGTACGATCGTCGTAGGGTTGCCATTTATGGCGACCGAAAAGCGCTTAACTGGCAAGCATCATAATTTTGCCCGCCTTTAGTTACTGCTCCAGCGAATAGCGCGTCATCGGTGCCACGGCCTTAATCAACCCGTTAGCCTTCATGTAATCGCCAAACGCGGTATATCGCGCTTGATCAAAGCTCGCGCTGTGCGCGGCAAACAGCGGCAACGTTGCTTCCCAAGCCTGATGATTCAGCCTGGTATTCAATTCCGGATACTGCTTGATAAAGGCTTTCCACGCCTCTTCTGGATGCGCTCGCAGCCATACCACACCGGCATCTAACCCGCGTAAAAACGCTGGAATGCGTTTATCATGCGCGGCACTGTTGTTGTTTGCCAGGATGATCAGCTCATCATAAGCCGGCACGCCGTAGTCTTCCGGCTTGAACACCACCGGCTTCGCGCCTTTATCTTTCAGGTCTATCAACTCGTAGTTACGGAAAATGGTCATCGCGCCGTCGATTTTATGCGTCAGCAGCGCTGAGGTGGAATCCATGTTAAGACTGATGAGCTTGACGGAATCGACATCCACCCCCTGAGACTTCAGCATATTACGGATGGCCACATCTTCCGAACCGGGCACGGCATAGCCGAGGGTTTTACCGGCGAGATCCTTCAGTGAGTGAATATCGCTGGAGACGGTGGTTAAGGTATTCAGCGGCTGACCAATCAGCGTACCCACGCGGATAACCGGCACGTCCTTCTCCACCAGCGTGTATAGCTGGGGCTGATAGCTAATCGCCAGATCGGCTTTGCCCGCCGCCAGCAGCAGCGGCACAGAGGCCGAATCTGCGGGCGCGATCATCTCCACATCCAGCCCTTCTTTCTTGAAAGCGCCGCTGTATTGCGCGGCAAAAATCGCGGCATGATTGGGGTTCACAAACCAATCGAGCAGTAGGCGAACTTTCTCTTCAGCGTGTGCGCTGGTGGCCAGCAACAGCAGTGCGGTGATTGCAGTACGTAGGGTGTTCAAAGTGCATCCTTATATTGAGTGCCAGAGGCGTTTTTTACGAATCAATGCCACGCTGCCGGAGAGCAGCAGCGCCAGAATCAGTAACAGCAGCAGAGCAGCAAAGCTGGTGGCGGTTTCCAGTCGTGCGTTGGATTGCATCATCAGATAACCCAACCCTTCGCTGGCTCCGACCCACTCGCCAATCACCACGCCTATCGGCGCTAAAACCACCGCCATCTGCAACCCGGAAAAAAATTGCGGCAGTGCAGCGGGCCAGCGCACATGCCAGAACACCTTCACGCGGGAGCTGTTCAGGGTGTTTGCCAGCTCCAGCCAGCCAGATGGCGTACGGCACAGCCCATCGAACAGGGATAAGCAGAGCGGAAAAAACACGATCAGCGCCGCTACCACCACTTTTGAGGCGATGCCAAAACCCAGCCACAGCACCAGCAAGGGCGCTAAGGCAAACACTGGGATCGCCTGGCTGGCGGTGACCAGCGGAAACAACAGGCGGCGTAGTGTCTGGCTCCCCGCCATCAACACCGCGAGGATCACCCCGCTCCCTACGCCGAGCAGCAGCGCCAGCACAATCTCCGCCAGCGTGTATATCGCGTGATGCCACAACAGTTGACGATGCAGCCACAGTGCTTCCAGCACCGCCACCGGTGAAGGCAGCAGAAACTCCGGTACGCCGCTGCGCCGCGCTAACAGCCAGACGCACAGCAGCACCGCGATCAGATAGATCGCGCTATACAGTTTTTTCATCTTGATTCAGTCGTGAGAAGAGTTTGCCCTGCGCCTGCAGCAGACCAGGGGCATCCAGAGCACGCGGCGCTTCACCGCCCGGCACCGGCCAGGCTTCGGTCATTAGCGGTTGCCCATTTAGCAGCACAATGTCATCCGCCATGCGGCAGGCTTCGAGCGGATCGTGCGTCACCAGCAGCACCGTTTTGCCTTTTAGCAAGGTGGCGGTGAGGGTTTGCAGGCTCAGTTTGGTCATCACATCCAGGGTGGCGAAGGGTTCATCCATCAACACCACTTCGCGTTGTGCATATAAGGTGCGCGCCAGTGCCACGCGCTGCCGCATCCCACCGGAGAGTTGGCTGGGCGGCGCGTTGGCCACCTCGCTGAGTTTCACCTGCTCCAACAGTGCTAACGCGCGGGCGCGATCGGGCTTTTCACCGTTCAGACGCGCTGAGAGCATCACGTTTTCCAGCACCGTTAACCACGGATAGAGCAGATCCTGCTGTCCCATCCAGGCGACCTTGCCCGATACTCCCTCAACAGTGCCGTGCTCAGGTTGCAGCAAGCCCGCCACCAGTCGCAGCAAGGTACTTTTACCAATACCGCTGCGCCCGAGAAACACCGTGGTTTTTCCGCCGCGCAGTGACAGGTTTAGCCGTTCACACAGCGGGTTTTCTCCCCAGCCAAAGGTGACCTGGTTGAAACTGAGCGCGTTCATGGACGGCGCGCCGCTAAAATGGCGAGCTGGGTAAATCCGCGCTGCATCAGGTCTGACGCCGCCTTCGCCGCGCGGATGCCGCTGGCGCACACCAGCACGATGCGCTGATCCTGTGGCGGCTGCCAGTCTGCGATCCCCTGCGGCAAAATCCGTTCAACATGCGCTGCCACGCTATCCGGCGCTTCTTCAAGGCCGCGCAACTCGACAATACAGTCAGCGGCGCTGAGTTGCTGTTGATCGATAAACGGCACCGCCTGTTCCGGCTCCTCTGCTCCGTCAAAACGGAACTGCCGAAAATGCCAGTTAACGAAATCACAGTTCACTACACACCCGAGCGGTGAAGGATGTAGATCCAGTAATACGCTCAGCGCCATCTGCGCTTGCATCGCACCCAACGTGGCCACGGCCGGTCCCATCACGCCTGCGGTATTACAGTTGGCCGCCGAGGCAGGAAGTTGCGGAAACAGCGCACGATAACTCGGCGCACTGCCGCAGAAACCACCGACATAGCCCTGACGACCGAGCACCGAGGCGCTGATCAGTGGGATGTTGCTCTGTAGACAGGCATCCGAGAGCGGATAGGTCACCGCGAAGTTGTCCGCGGCATCGATCACCAAATCGATATCCGTGAGGGTTTGCGGCAGATGGCTGGCGGTGATCGCATACCGAAATGCATCGATTTGCACCTCGGGATTACGCTGCTGCAACGCCTGCTGCGCACGCTCCGCTTTGCTGAAACCAATATCCTGCTGGGTAAACAGCGTCTGACGATGCAAATTGTGCAGCGCCACTTCATCGTCATCGCACAGGCGAAGATATCCGATCCCGGCTCCCACCAACTGCGGCAGCAGCGTCGCCGCTAATCCGCCCGCGCCCACCACCAGCACGCGCGCCGCCGCCAGTTTCTGCTGCCCTGCGATGCCGATTTCTGGCAACATCATCTGCCGTTGATAGCGTTCCATGGTAGCTCCTCAGCTCAGATTCGCCAGGCCGAAGATCGGCGTAGAGGCCGCTGCCATATCGCGCTTCTCCATCAAACCGGCACTACGCGCTGCCTGCCCCGCCTCAATCGCCAGACGGAAGCCGTTGGCCATGCCCACCGGATCGCCCGCTTTCGCCACAGCGGTGTTGAGCAGAATGCCATCGAAGCCCATTTCCATCGCCTGCGCCGCTTGTGAAGGAGCACCAATACCCGCATCAATAATCAGTGGGATATCGCTGAACCACGCGCGCATGGCACGCAGGCCGTCAATATTGCGCAGCCCCTGCCCGGAACCAATGGGGGCGCCCCACGGCATCAACAGCTCACAGCCCGCTTCCAGTAATTTTTCACCGACAATCAAATCTTCCGTGGTATACGGGAACACCTTAAAGCCGTCTGCACAAAGAATGCGCGCGGCTTCCACCAGCGCGAACGGATCGGGCTGCAGCGTATCCGCATGACCGATCACTTCCAGCTTGATCCATGGCGTATTAAATAACTCACGCGCCATCTGCGCGGTGGTTACCGCCTCTTTCACCGTGTGACAGCCCGCCGTGTTTGGCAGCACCCGCACATCCAGATCGGTGAGCAGCTCGCGAAATGCCGCCCCAGCTGCGCCTTCACGCCGCAAACTCACGGTGATGATTTCAGTGCCTGAAGCCGCAATCGCCTGCTGCAAAATAGCGGGAGAGGGATAGCCAGCCGTCCCTAACAGAAAACGTGACTGCGGTGCGAAATCGTAAAACATGCTTCAACCTCCCTGCATCGGTGACAACACCTCTAACTGACAGCCCTCTTCCAGCGTTTGGCTGCTGTACTGGCTCTTCGGCACGAACATGCCGTTGAAGGCACTGGCGACACAGGCGGCGTCAATTTGCTGTTCGATCAGCAATTCGCTAAGCGTGCTGGCCTCGGTGCTAATCGCTCGGCCATTAAGCAGAATGTTCATGGTGCTGCTCCCCAAAAATGCGCTGCATCAGCTGTTCTGCCAGCATCGGTGCCAGCAGAAAACCATGGCGATACAGGCCATTAAGATAGTAAGTGTGATTGTGATAACGGATTTCTGGCAGGTTGGCCGGATAAGCAGGACGCAGCCCACTGGCACTTTCCACCACGCGTGCTTCAGCTAATGCAGGATGGATGGCATAGGCAGCGCTGAGCAGCTCCATCATGGCGCGAGCGCTGATCGCACTGGCATCGTCGCTTTCCACCATGGTCGCGCCCAGCATGAAATGGCCGTCTCGACGCGGCACCAGATAACAGGGAAAACGCGGATGCAGCAGACGGATCGGGCGCGAGAATTGCACCTCATCACTGTGCAGGATAACCATCTCACCCCGCACGGCGCGCAGGTGGCTTAGCTCACTCTTCGCATGAATCCCACGGCAATCAATCACGCGCCCGCTGAACTGCTGCGCATCAAAACGCACGCCGCGCTGCAACAGCTTTTCGCGCATCTCGGTGAGGGCGAGACGGGGATCGAGATGCGCCTCGCGTGTAAAGTACAGCCCACGGGCGAAACGCCCTTCCAGCATCGGTTCAATCTCAGCGGGAACGACCCACTGATGTTGTTCCGTCATGCGCGCAAAGCGGTTGAGTTCCTGGCTGTCACGCGGCGGAGCCACCACCAGCGTACCCTGCTCTACCACGCAGCTGACGCGCTGTTGCCACCAGCCAGCGGAATGTTGCCCAAGGGTGATCACCTCCTGCGGCGCACTTTCAGATTCACACCAGGGAGCCAGCATGCCGCCAGCAAACCACGAGGCGGGTTGGCGCGTTTCATCGCCGAACACCTCGACGTCTTCACCACGCTCAGCCAGCAAGGTCGCCACGCACAGGCCCGCCACGCCGCAGCCTAAGACTGTCCAGCGGCTCACAGCCGTCGATCCGGGATACAAAGGGAATTCACATCGGCCTCTCAGTTTTCGCTGAGACCCGCAGATACAGGAGGAGGGAAAGGGCGCGAGCGATCCTCTACGCCAGACAACGCAACCTGTGCGCTGTCAGTCTTCCTACGCCAGTATCAACTGGGTCAGGTTCAAAGGGTCGCTAAGCCGCGCAGTGCGCTTTTAGCCTCTCAGTCTCTTTGGCGAGACTCCCCCGACGCGTCTATTTGTATTGCAGGTGCCGGTCGGCGTCAAGCGCGGATTGCGTCAGACCAGAAACGCATTTATCGCTACGCGCGCAATGTGGATTACAAACGTAACATATGGTATACAAACGCATTATTGCTACTTTCATGCGCAAAGAAATTACAGGTGATGTTGGGTTTATTATGAAAAATATTAGAGTTGCCTTTATTAAAGCCGGTTGGCATAAAGAGATTGTGCACAATGCGCTGGTGGGTTTTGAGCAGGAATTAAAAGCACAGAACGTTGATGCTGAATTAAAAGTACTGGAAGTGCCGGGCGCGTTTGAAATGCCGTTGCTGGCAAAACGCCTGGCTGAAACCGGCAAATATGATGCGATCGTCGCCGCTGCACTGGTGGTTGATGGCGGCATTTATCGCCACGACTTCGTTGCGGCAGCAGTGGTGGATGGCCTGATGAACGTGCAATTGAGCACCAACGTCCCGGTCTTCTCTGTGTCACTGACGCCACATAATTTCCAGCCAGTAGACGTGCTGGAAAACTTCTACACCGAGCACTTTATTAAGAAAGGCAAAGAAGCCGCGCGCGCTGCGCTGGCGATTCATAATTTGTCGATCGATTAATAACCTTAAAAGAACACTTCATTATTAGGATGAAGTGTTCTTTTTTAAATTTAATACCCTCCCCTTTATAACTTTAATTCAAAAGCTTTCCAGCTATACCCAAAATAATTCGAGTTTCAGGAAGGCGGCAAGTGCATGAATCCACAGGAGCTTACTGAAGTAAGTGACTGAGGTGAATGCACATAGCCAACGCACCTGCACCAAGAGTAGGCCCCATGAGGGGACTTGAAGTATGAAGGGTATAAGCGCATAAGCCGTTTACCAGCCCATTATTTCAACTTGCGTAAATTTTTGTCGTGAACAGAAAAAATGTGAACAAAAACGCTTCACATTCATAGCATTCACTATACTGTATAGCACAGGCTATATTTTATTGAGGGATGACGATGTTCAAGACTAAGGTCGTATCGGTTGCCATGCTCGTGCTCGCACTGAGTGCCCCCGCTTTCGCTGCAGAAAAACTCAAAGTGGTGACCACCTTCACGGTGATTGCCGATATGGCCCGCAACGTGGCGGGAGATGCGGCTGAAGTCACGTCTATCACTAAGCCGGGGGCAGAAATCCATGAGTATCAACCCACGCCGGGCGATATTCGTCGTGCGCAGGGCGCGAACCTCATTCTGGTCAACGGGTTTAACCTCGAACTGTGGTTCAACCGCTTCTATCAACGCCTGAAAGGTGTGCCGGAAGTGACCGTCACGGCGGGCATTGAACCGCTTGGCATCACTGAGGGCCCCTACAATGGTAAACCCAATCCGCATGCGTGGATGTCACCAGATAATGCACTGATCTACGTCGATAACATCCGCGATGCCTTACAAAATACGATCCCGCGAATGCCGCTGTATATCAGGCCAATGCCGATCGCTATAAAGCGCAAATCCAACAAACGCTGGCACCGATGCGCGCAGCGATTAATCAACTGCCAGAAAACCAGCGTTGGTTAGTCACCAGTGAAGGGGCGTTTTCCTACCTGGCGCGTGATCTGGGGCTAAAAGAACTCTACCTATGGCCAATCAATGCCGATCAGCAAGGCACACCGCAGCAGGTTCGCAAGGTGATCGATGCAGTGAAAGCCAACGCTATCCCCACCATCTTTAGCGAAAGCACCATCTCCGCCAAACCTGCCCAGCAGGTGGCACGTGAAGCGGGGATTCACTACGGCGGCGTGCTGTACGTCGATTCCCTTAGCAACAGCGACGGCCCGGTGCCGACCTACCTCGATTTACTGCGCGTCACCACGGACACCGTCGCGAAAGGCATTGCTGCCGGGAGCCAAAAATGACCCTTAACGTGCAAGATGTCAGCGTCACCTACCGCAACGGCCACACGGCGTTACGTCAGGCGTCATTCTCCGTGCCCGCGGGGAGCATCGCAGCGCTGGTTGGCGTCAATGGCTCCGGAAAATCCACGCTGTTCAAAGCCATCATGGGTTTTGTGCCGCTTTCAACGGGCCATGTGACGCTGGCGGAGATGCCCGCTAAAACCGCGTTGAAGCGCAACATCGTCTCCTATGTGCCTCAAGCCGAAGAGGTGGACTGGAGTTTCCCGGTGCTGGTGGAAGATGTGGTGATGATGGGCCGCTATGGATACATGAACATGCTGCGTATGCCCCGCGCAGAGGACAAACGCAGCGTGGACGAGGCGCTGGCTCGCGTGGGCATGAGTGATTATCGGCATCGGCAGATCGGTGAGTTGTCCGGTGGGCAGAAGAAACGCGTCTTTCTCGCCCGCGCACTGGCGCAAAGCGGGCAGATCATCCTGCTGGACGAGCCGTTTACCGGCGTGGATGTGAAAACCGAAGCCGCAATCATCACGCTATTGCAAGAGCTGCGCGATGAAGGCCGTACCATGCTGGTCTCCACCCACGATCTCAACGCTATTCCGGATTTCTGTGATCGCTGCGTGCTGGTGAAGAATACTGTGCTGGCCAGCGGTCTGCTCGCTGACACCTTCACGCCAGCCAATCTGGCGCGCACCTTTGATGGTGAATTGCAGCAGAGAAACGCCGCACTTTTGCAAAAAATCGGGGCCAGCCATGTCGTGGATTATTGAGCCCTTCGGCTACCAATACATGCTCAATGCCATGTGGATTGCGGCATTGGTCGGAGCGATATGCGCCTTTCTCTCCTGTTTTTTGATGTTGAAAGGCTGGTCGCTGATTGGCGATGCGCTGTCGCACTCGATTGTGCCCGGCGTGGCGGGGGCTTATATGTTGGGCCTGCCCTTCTCGCTCGGTGCTTTTCTCTCCGGCGGTCTGGCTGCGGGCAGCATGCTGTTTCTGAATCAGCGCACGCGATTGAAAGAAGATGCGATTATCGGGCTGATTTTCTCCTCCTTTTTTGGCATCGGTCTGTTTTTGGTCTCGCTTAACCCGACTTCGGTCAACATACAGACCATTGTGCTGGGCAATATTCTGGCGGTCGCGCCCGCCGATATCTGGCAACTCGGCGCGATTGGCGTGATTACCCTGACGATATTGTTGCTGAAGTGGAAAGACCTGATGGTCACTTTCTTCGATGAGAGCCACGCGCGATCCCTGGGCTTAAATACTACGGCACTCAAGATTCTGTTTTTTACCCTGCTCGCTGCTTCAACCGTCGCCGCGTTACAGACGGTGGGTGCCTTTATGGTGATTTGTCTGGTGGTCACGCCTGGTGCCACCGCCTACCTGCTCACGGATCGTTTTCCACGCCTGTTAATGATCGCGGTAGCGATTGGAAGTATCACCAGTTTCCTCGGTGCCTGGAGCAGCTATTTTCTCGACGGCGCCACCGGTGGCGTGATTGTGGTGGCGCAAACGCTGGTGTTCCTGGTGGCGTTTACCTTCGCACCTAAACACGGCGTACTGGCTGCACGGCGTCGTGCACGTCAGGCTCAGGAGTTGAACAGTCATGAGTGAAATACTGCTGAGCCCGTTCCAGTTTGAATTTATGAACATGGCGCTGATCATTACCCTGCTGTTGTCGCTGCCGTGCGCCATGTTATCGGCTTTTCTGGTTCTGAAAGGCTGGTCACTGCTGGGTGATGCCATGAGTCACGCGGTGTTTCCCGGTGTAGTGCTGGCGTGGTGGATCGGTTTGCCCTATGCGATCGGCGCGTTTATTGCCGGAATGCTGTGCGCTCTGGCCACGGGATTTATCAGCCAAAACAGTCGTATCAAGCCCGATACCGTGATGGGCATTGTGTTTTCGGGAATGTTTGGCGCGGGGCTGGTGCTCTATCTGAAGCTGAAACCCGAAGTCCATCTCGATCATATTCTGTTCGGTGATATGCTCGGCATTGCCTGGTCTGATATAGCGCAGACAGCAGCCATCGCCCTGCTGGTGGTGGTGCTGTTAAGCGTGAAGTGGCGCGACTTGCTGCTGCATGCGTTTGACCCGCAACAAGCGCGCGCCTGCGGTATTAACGGTAATCTTATGCATTACGGGTTGCTGTGTTTGATCGCCCTGACCATTGTGGCTGCGCTGAAATCGGTGGGGGTGATTTTGTCGATTGCCATGTTGATTGCGCCTGGTGCGATTGCGTTGTTGCTGGCGCGCCGATTTTTGCAGGTGATGCTACTGGCGGTGTTGATCGCTGTTGTGACCGGCGTGTGTGGGGTTTACGCCTCGTTCTTCCTCGATAGTGCGCCTGGACCGACGATTGTGGTGCTGTATAGCCTGATGTTTGTGGTGACGTTTGTGGTGGTGAGCTGGCGCGATCGGAGAGTTGCCAGGTGCGCATAAA
>NZ_BBOC01000086.1:0-23365 GCF_001485335.1 Type-D symbiont of Plautia stali
CTGCCTTCTTGGCTTTCGCACGTGCAATCGCCGCTTCGATAGCTGCTTTACGCGGATCGATGTCAGCAGCAGGTGCATCAGCCGGTTGTTCAGCGGCGGCAGCCGCTTTCTTGGCTTTCGCACGTGCAATGGCCGCTTCGACAGCGGCTTTACGCGGATCACCTTCAGCAGCAGGTGCCTCAGTAGGTTGCTCCGGCGCAGACGCCTTTTTAGCTTTAGCACGGGCAATCGCCGCTTCAACGGCTGCCTTACGCGGGTCGCCTGACTGGCGGCTCAGTGCCTGAGTTTCGGCCTGTTTTTCTGCTTGCTGAGCCAGTGCCTGCGCATGACGTGCTTCGCGCTCGGCAGCCTCCTGCTCTGGGGTTTTGGCCTGACGCGCTTTCACACGTTCCACTGCCGCATCGAGTTCACCCTGGTCAGTGCGGGCAACGCGCTGTTTAGCTTGCTCATGACGGGCTTCACGTGCCAGTTTTTCACGCTCTAAACGCGCCTGACGTGCTTCAAAACGGGCTTTGGCTTCCGCAGTGCGTTTCGCCTCAAGATCGATGGCGCGCAATTCCGCCTTCTCCTGGCGATAGTACTGCACCAGTGGAATATTGCTCGGGCAGACATACGCGCAGGCTCCGCACTCGATGCAGTCATCAATATTATGCGCGCGTGCTTTATCGTGATCGCCGCCCTGGCTATACCAGAACAGCTGCTGCGGAAGCAATTTGGCTGGGCACGCATCGGCACACGCGCTGCAACGAATACAGGACTGCTCTTCTTCGTTATTGCCCATCTCACTGGTCGAGGGGGCCAGAATACAGTTCGAAATCTTAACCAACGGAACATTCAGTGATGGCAAGGTAAAGCCCATTAACGGACCGCCCATAATCACCATCTGACGCTCGCTGGGGGTGAAACCGACATGATGCAGCAGATGGCTGACGGGCGTGCCTAAACGACCCCAGACGTTACGCGGCTGGGTAATCGCTTCACCGGTCAGCGTCACAACGCGCTCGGTGATCGGCTCGCCATCAACAATGGCGCGTTTGACCGCCCAGGCGGTACCGACGTTTTGCATTAGCACGCCGATATCCGTGGAGCGCCCGCCGTGTGGCACTTCCCGGCCGGTAAGAATCTGCGTCAACTGCTTGGCACCGCCAGAAGGGTATTTGGTTGGGATCACGCGTAGTTGCAACTCGCGATCGCCACCCAACGCCTGCTTCAGTGCAGCAATGGCTTCAGGTTTATTATCTTCAATGCCAATTAACACCCGCTCCGCCTGTAAAACCCAGGTGAGAATGCGACAGCCTTCCAGCACTTCCGCTGCGCAATCCTGCATTAAGCGGTCATCCGCGGTGATGTAGGGTTCGCACTCGGCCGCGTTGATAATCAGCGTCTTCACACCACGCAGACCACCACGCAATTTAGTCGCCGTAGGGAAACCCGCGCCGCCTAAACCCGCGATACCCGCATCGTGGATGCGCTTCACCACCTCTTCACGCGGCAGGGCGCGGAAGTCAGGTTGCGGATCGAGCGTAGTCCAGCGATCTTCGCCATCGGCACGCAGGAAAATGCACAGTTCCGAAAGACCCGAAGGGTGTGCGGTCATATGGGGCGCAATAGCTTCGATGGTGCCGGAGGTGGGAGCATGCACCGGCAACATCCGTCCACCGCCGAAGGTCAGCGGCTGGCCACGCAGCACGTGCTCGCCCGGAGAAACACAAATCTCGCCTTCATGGCCAATGTGCTGCTTGAGCGGAATGATAAATTGTTCAGGCAGCGGCAGCTGACTCAGCGGCGTACCGTTTGACTGCGTCTTCATTTCCGGCGGATGAATACCGCCCTGAAAATCCCACAGTTTCTCTTTGCGGAACAGGTTTAACAAATTAAGCATGAGTTTCTACCGGAATCACCCGTACAGGAATGGTGTCGAGATTCCACTTCCAGTTGGCCGTGGTAGTGGCAACCGGACGCATCTCAATGCAGTCGGTCGGGCAGGGGGCAACGCACAGATCGCATCCGGTGCAAACGTCGCTCAACACGGTGTGCATGGCGCGCGTGGCGCCGACAATCGCATCAACCGGGCAAGCCTGAATACATTTGGTACAGCCGATGCAGTTAGCTTCATCAATCCACGCCACGGTGCGGATCGGCTCCTGCACCTCTTCGCCACCATCCAGCGGTTGCGGTTCGACGTTGAGCAGCGCAGCCAGTTTAAGCATGGTTTGCTCGCCGCCTGGCGCACACTTGTTGATGGCTTCACCGTTGTTGCCGACGGCGTCTGCATACGGACGACAGCCCGGATAACCGCACTGGCCACACTGGCTTTGCGGCAGAATACTGTCGATCTGTTCTACGATCGGATCTTCTTCCACTTCAAATCGACGCGAGGCATAGCCAAGCAGGGCACCGAATACCAGGCCCAACGCAGCTAATGCCACAATAGCAATCCAAATCGCGGTCATTAGAATTTCACCAGACCGGTAAAGCCCATAAAGGCCAGCGCCATCAAGCCTGCGGTGATCAGCGCAATAGAGTTACCTTTAAATGGCGCGGGCACGTTGGCCAGCACCAGACGTTCACGCATACCGGCGAACAGCACCATCACCAGCGAGAAGCCCAGTGAGGCGCTAAAGCCATAGATCGCCGCTTGCAGGAAGGTATGGTTGAGATTAACGCTCAACAATGGCACGCCTAATACCGCGCAGTTGGTGGTGATCAGTGGCAGGAAGATGCCCAACAAGCGGTACAGTGACGGGCTGGTTTTGCGCACCACCATTTCGGTGAACTGAACGACAACCGCGATCACCAGGATATAGGCCAGGGTGCGCAGGTAAACCAGGTCAAGCGGGACCAGGATCAGGTGGTTCACCAGCCAGGCGCAGATCGCTGCCAGGGTGATCACGAAAGTGGTGGCAAGTCCCATGCCAATGGCCGTTTCCAGTTTTTTTGACACGCCCATAAACGGGCATAGGCCGAGGAATTTGACCAACACGAAGTTGTTCACCAGCACGGTGCCAATAAAGAGAAGTAAGTAATCGGTCATTTTTTAACCTGGGAAGCCGAAAGGCGACTATTATCCGGAATTGAGAGGTGCATCTCAACCTCTACACAAAAAGTGCGGCAGTTGAGAGCACTCAGAATTAAATTCCTGACGAAACTCGCACCATTATGGCTGGATAAACGTCTGTTTCACGCGCTGTGAGCGCTTGAGATAGGGAACAAACACCGCGGCGGCCAGCAACGACAGCAGCAGGGTCTGAATCGCTTTGCCATCGGGCACTGGGGTAAAGGCAAAGGTTTTGAGTGCTAACAACACCGTCAGCAGCAGCCAGAGAATGTAATGACGCGGTAAGCGGCGCGAACGTTTACAAAAAATCCAGCACACCCAAATACTGTAACCCCACACCAGCCCAGCCGTGAGCAGGGAAATCGACCATTGGGTCAATAGCAGACCACCGTGAGAAAACAGGGTTTCGCGTAATTCGGTGTTGAACAGTGGGCTAAGATACATCGCCACCACCAGAGCACTGGTCAACATGGTCATTATCAGCCAAGCCAGCGGCAGTAATAGCCAACCAGCGATGCGCGGCGGGTTCACCGGTTCGGTCATCTTGCAGATCCTGTAACGAATAAGAGAAGGCGTATTATGTCCAAACGGGGCACGCCCGACATGGACAACGCAATAGTGCAGAAAAAGGCAGGAAAATCCAATTACATTACATAGCGCCAGACAGATTTTGGCACGCAGCCTAAATCGAAGAGGCGACCGCCGGAAACAAGTTCAGCACGGCGATGGTCGGCGGCACGATACATATTGATGATGTCATTATCATCGGTCAGCGAATAATTGAGATGGTCATAGAGCTTTTCCAGACTATCGAGATTATTCACTTTACGGAATTTCAGCAGGTAATCGAGCGCAGTCATGATTGCCATTTAAAAAATAAAGTACTGGGAAGTGCCCAAGTATAGGGAGCACACGGCCAGAGTCCATATGTCAGCGTTAAAAAAATTCAAAAATCAGACAAGGCGAGCTAATTTGTTTATCAAAAGGCATTTTTTCTCCCTTTCTTGTTTTTTTACGCCCATTTCTTACTGTATCTAAGGCAAATTGCCCCTTGATATTCGGGGGGCGTGATAAAATCTCACACCCTCAAAATCTCGTCTCTCTCTGCCTGTTTTAGCCCGTTAAATGGCTTATTTCTTTATCAGGCTACGCATAATTAGCTGATTTATTACCAGTTGGTTTGCAAGTTAATGCACGGCTCTTGAAACCACCGATCACATAGTGTGCGAATAGTCACAATTCTGATCATTGCTCACGTCTACAGCGCATAACCATTCTTTACGTAGCAGCTGTAATCGCTTCCAGTTGTTGTGCACATAACCGATTCTGTTTATTACCTTTATTTAACAGCAGTTGAAATAAATCACAGGTGAAATGTCCATAAAGCTGGTACGACTTCTGACGGGGCTAATTCCGTAACTCCTTTAATTCATTCTAATTTGTGAGGCATGTCGCGCTTGTTTATTTCCTTTTGCGCCAGGCTTAATCCGCGTTTTGTACCCCTACAGCACACTCCCTTCAGAGGAATGAAATTATGTGGAAACGTTTACTCTTGACCGCCATGGTGAGTTCAGCACTCAGCGCATCTGTACTGGCTGCAGATATGACGGTGGGCTTCTCACAGGTTGGCTCGGAATCTGGCTGGCGATCAGCAGAAACCAACGTGGCGAAAAGTGAAGCGCAAAAGCGCGGTATCACTTTGAAAATCGCCGATGGTCAACAGAAGCAGGAAAACCAAATCAAAGCGGTGCGTTCATTCATTGCACAGGGCGTTGATGCGATCTTTATCGCGCCGGTGGTGCAAACGGGCTGGGAACCGGTATTGGAAGAAGCGAAAGACGCGAAGATTCCGGTGTTCCTGTTAGACCGCGCCATCGTGGTGAAAGACAAGTCACTTTATATGGCCGTGGTGACGGCGGATAACGTGCTGGAAGGCAAGTTGATTGGTGACTGGCTGGTTAAAACGGTGGGTGATAAGCAGTGTAACGTGGTTGAGTTGCAGGGCACGGTGGGTGCCAGCGTCGCGATCGATCGTAAGAAAGGCTTTGCGGAGGCCATCGCGGGCCACAATAACATTAAGGTGATCCGCTCTCAGTCTGGCGACTTTACCCGCAGTAAGGGTAAAGAAGTCATGGAGAGCTTCATCAAGGCGGAGAACAACGGCAAGAACATTTGCATGGTTTACGCCCACAACGATGACATGGCAATCGGCGCGATTCAGGCGATCAAAGAAGCTGGCCTGAAACCCGGCAAGGATATCCTGACCGGTTCAATCGATGGCGTGCCAGATATCTACAAAGCGATGCTGGCAGGAGAAGCCAATGCCAACGTTGAATTGACGCCAAATATGGCCGGTCCGGCCTTTGACGCGCTGGAGAAATTCAAGAAAGACGGCACCTTGCCGCCAAAAATCATCAAGACCGAATCGAAACTGTATCTGCCAGATTCTGCGCAGGCCCAGCTCGATACCAAAAAAGGCATGGGTTACTGATCCCCGCAGCCGCCCTTCGGGGCGGTTTTTCATGACGTAAGGCGAGGTAGAACCTGATGAGCACCTCCGATGAATCCGCACTCCTGACGCTGCAAGGCATCAGCAAAGGTTTTCCCGGTGTTAAAGCGCTGGATAATGTTTCGTTCAGTATTCGCAAAGGCGAGATCATGGCGCTGCTGGGTGAAAACGGTGCGGGAAAATCCACACTGATTAAAGTATTGACCGGTGTTTACACCCGTGATGCTGGCACCATTACACTGAATGGCAAAACCATTTCCCCGCACAACACGGCCGAAGCTCAGCAGATGGGCATTGGCACCGTGTATCAAGAAGTGAACCTGCTGCCGAACATGTCGGTGGCAGACAATCTCTATATTGGCCGTGAGCCACGCCGATTCGGCATGATTGATCGCAAGCGAATGGTGCGCGATGCCGATGCACTGATGCGTAATTACGGCTTTGCACTGGATGTGACACGTCCGCTGGGGCATTACTCGGTGGCGATGCAGCAAATTATTGCGATTTGTCGCGCGGTGGATCTGTCGGCACAGGTGTTGATTCTCGATGAACCTACCGCCAGCCTCGATGCCAGTGAAGTGGAGATGCTTTTTACTCTGATGGCGCAGTTAAGAGCCAAAGGGATGAGCCTGATTTTTGTTACGCACTTTTTAGACCAGGTGTATCGCATTACCGACCGTATCACGGTGCTGCGCAATGGTCAGTTTATCGCGACGCGCGAGACGGCATCGCTGCCGCAAATTGATCTGATCAAACTGATGCTGGGCCGCGAACTGCTGGAAACCGCATTGCAGCGACAGGGCAGTACTCTGCGCAGCAATCAACCGGTGGTGGAATTTGAAGATTACGGCAAGAAGGGCACCATCGAGCCGTTTAACTTGCAGGTTCGACCGGGTGAAGTGGTCGGTTTGGCCGGATTACTCGGTTCGGGTCGAACTGAAACCGCTGAAGTGCTGTTCGGTATTCGTCGTGCCGATCGCGGTACGGCAAAAATCAAAGGGAAAGTGCAGCACATTCGCACCCCGGCGAAAGCTTCGCATCTTGGCATGGGCTTTTGCCCGGAAGATCGCAAAACCGACGGCATTATCGGTGCGGCCAGCGTGCGCGAGAATATCATTCTGGCGTTGCAGGCTCAGCGCGGCTGGCTGCGACCGATCAAGCGCCGTGAACAACAGGCGATAGCCGAACGTTTTATTAAAAGTCTCGGTATCCGCACGCCGCACGCCGATCAGCCGGTAGAGCTGCTGTCGGGGGGGAATCAGCAGAAGGTGTTGCTGTCACGCTGGCTGGTGACCAAGCCACAATTTTTGATCCTCGACGAACCTACACGCGGTATCGATGTGGGAGCGCACGCCGAGATTATTCGCTTAATTGAATCCCTGTGCGCCGATGGACTGGCGCTGTTAGTTATTTCCTCTGAACTGGAAGAACTGGTGGGCTACGCCGATCGTGTGTTGATCATGCGCGATCTGAAGCAAGTGGCCGAAATCCCGCTGGAGCAGCTGTCGGTGGCGTCGATCGTTAATGCCATCGCTGACGGAGGAGCACAACATGCTTGAATCGCCTATGACACAGCCTAAACCCGAACGGCGTAAGCCGAAATTGCCGCCTGGCATGCCACAGATTGCCGCACTGATTTTGGTGCTGCTGGTGGATAGCCTGGTGGCGAACAATTTTTTTGCCATCCATGTGCAGGAGGGCCGTTTATTCGGTAGTCCGATCGATATCCTCAATCGCGCGGCACCGGTTGCGCTTTTGGCCATTGGTATGACGTTGGTGATCGCGACTGGCGGCATCGATTTGTCAGTCGGTGCGGTGATGGCAATCGCCGGCGCAACCGCCGCCACGCTCACCGTAGCAGGGCACAGCCTGATTTTTATTATCCTTGCTACGCTGGGAACTGGGCTGGCCTGCGGTTTGTGGAATGGGGTTTTGGTGGCGCTGCTGAAGATTCAACCCTTTGTCGCCACGTTGATTTTGATGGTGGCGGGGCGTGGTATCGCGCAGCTGATTACCCAAGGGCAAATTGTGACCTTTAACAGTGATAGCCTGGGCTGGTTTGGTAGCGGTTCGCTGTGGCTGATGCCGGTGCCAGTATGGATTACCTTGCTGGTGGCATTGCTGGTGTGGTTGCTGACGCGCAAAACCGCACTTGGCCTGTTTATTGAAGCGGTGGGGATTAACTTACGCGCTGCGCGCAATGCAGGGGTGACCGGCTGGCTGGTGGTGATGTCAACCTATGCGATTAGCGGCGTGTGTGCCGCCGTGGCGGGATTGATTGTGGCGGCAGATATTCGCGGTGCGGATGCCAATAACGCTGGTCTGTGGCTGGAGCTGGATGCCATTCTGGCCGTGGTGATTGGCGGCGCATCGCTGATGGGTGGGCGCTTTAATCTGGTGTTGTCGTTGATTGGTGCGTTGATTATTCAGTCGATGAATACCGGCATCTTGCTGTCAGGTTTTCCGCCTGAGTTGAATCAGGTGGTGAAAGCCGTGGTGGTGATGTGCGTGCTGTTGCTGCAATCACCGCGCTTTATCGCGATGCTGAAAGGGAGACGTCCAAAATGATCAAACGCCATCTGCCTTTGATGATTACGCTGCTGGTGTTTGTCGCCGGTTATTTGTTTTGTCTGAGTCAGTTTCCTGGCTTTGCATCGACGCGCGTGATTTGCAATATCCTGACTGATAATGCGTTCTTGGGCATTATCGCAGTGGGGATGACCTTTGTGATTTTGTCCGGCGGGATTGATTTGTCCGTCGGCGCTGTTATCGCCTTTAGCGGAGTGTTTCTGGCGCGGATTATTGGCGATTACCATGTCGATCCGGTTCTGGCGTTCGCCATTGTGTTAGCGATGGGCGCACTGTTTGGCGCCATGATGGGCTGGCTGATTGATGCCCTGAAGATCCCGGCTTTTATTATTACCCTGGCCGGGATGTTTTTCCTGCGCGGCTGTAGTTATCTGGTGTCGGAGAACTCGATTCCTATCGATCATCCGCTGTATACCACGTTGTCGAGTCTGGCGTGGAAGATACCCGGCGGTGGAAGGCTGAGTCTGTTGGCGGTGATTATGCTGGTGGTCGTGGTGGGGGGAATTATCCTCGCGCATCGCACCCGTTTTGGTAATCAGGTTTATGCCATCGGCGGTAATTTGACGTCCGCACAGTTGATGGGGGTGTCCACCCGAGCGACCACCATTAAGATTTATATGCTTTCGACGACACTGGCGACTTTAGCGGGGATTGTGTTTTCAATTTATACCTCCGCAGGTTATGCGCTGGCGGGTTTGGGCGTGGAGTTGGATGCGATTGCCTCAGTGGTGATCGGCGGTACGCTTCTTTCGGGTGGTGTCGGTACGGTGCTCGGCACGCTGTTTGGGGTGTTGATTCAGGGGTTGATTCAGACCTGGATTAACTTCGACGGGACGCTGAGTTCGTGGTGGACGAAGATTGCCATCGGTATTCTGCTGTTTGCCTTTATCGCGTTGCAGCGTTTGCTGACCGTGATGTGGGATCGCCAGAAGAATGCACCGGTTAAACGTCTGACGTCATAGGTGTATGGCCTCGTAGGGTGCGCATTTATGCGCACTTGTGGCTGGGTTTGGCTGGGGTTGCTGCGGGTATCGTGCCCGGCCCCATAAAGGCCAGCCCGATCGCAAAGGAATCTCGCATCCATGCAGATCGACCGCCGCATCCCGGCGGCGGACGCTTTGCTCTTCGGGCTGGCCTTTACGGGGCTTTAAGCATGGTTATTGCTGTAGTCCGCGATGGCATCAGTATTCTCTCCAACTTTGGTGGCGCAATTAATTGCGCATCTGCCGCGCTTGCTGTGGGTATCGTGCATCGCCCCATAAAGGCCAGCCCGATCGCAAAGGAATCACGCATCCATGCAGATCGGCCGCCGCATCCCGGCGGCGGACGCTTTGCTCTTCGGGATGGCCTTTACGGGGCTTTAAGCATGGTTATTGCTGTGGCCCGAGATCGTGTTGACGTTCCTGGCAGGTTTTTATGACTTAGCAAAACGCACGAGATTTTCAGTAAGGAAACAAAGGCGGGTAGTGGAGTAAAGCGTCCGTCGCAGGGATGCGGCGGTCGAGGCTACAGGGATGTATTCACGCCGACTTTACGCAACGCCCGCCTTTGTTGACTGACCTGCACGTTTTAACTAATAAAAAGCCGCGAATCTCTCGCGGCTTCGTTCATCAAGTCAAAACATCAACGTGCCAGTCGGTAATAAGCCTCGTTCCAGCGCAGTGCGTCTTTAAACGCGGGCAAACGTGTATCTTCATCGATCACCAGCACTTCAATGCCGTTCAGCTCGCCGTACAGGTACATATCGTCCAGATCTAAGGCCTGACTAAACACCGTATGATGGGCACCGCCCGCCAAAATCCAGGCTTCAGACGCGGTCGCCAGCGAGGGTTGTGCACGCCACAGCGCGCGGGCAACCGGCAATTTCGGCAGCGGTTTTGGCTGTTCAATCGCATCGACCACATTCACCAGTAGACGGAAACGATCGCCCATGTCGATCACACTGGCATTCACTGCACGGCCCGCTGGCGTTGAGAAGATCATGCGTGCGGGGTCAGCTTTGCCGCCGATGCCGAGGAACTGCACGTCAATCAACGGTTTGGTCTCTTTGGCAATCGACGGACACACTTCCAGCATATGCGAACCTAACACCAGATCGTTTCCCGGTGAGAAGTGGTAGGTGTAATCCTCCATAAACGAGGTACCACCGGCACGGTCCCCGGCCTGGACTTTCAGGATGTGCAGCAGCGCGGCGGTTTTCCAGTCACCTTCACCTGCAAAACCATAACCTTGCCCCATCAGGCGCTGTACCGCTAAACCGGGCAACTGTGTCATGCCATGCAAAGTCTGGAAGTTGGTAGTGAACGCTTTACAGCCTTCATCGTCGAGGAAACGTTTCAAGCCTAATTCTATGCGTGCGGCATCCAATACGTTCTGGCGTTTATCGCCATTAACTGATGCGGCATCACTGAACAGATACTGACTCTCATATTCGTCGATCAGCGCACTCACTTCCCCCTCGCTCACGCTGTTCACCACCTCGACCAGATCGCCGACACCCCAGCCATTGACCGAGTAACCGAACTGAATTTGTGCGGCGACTTTATCGCCTTCGGTGACGGCCACTTCACGCATATTGTCGCCGAAGCGCGCCACTTTCAGCTGCTGACTCGCCTGTCTGGCCAGTGCGGCGTTGATCCAGCGCGCGATGCGTTGCTGGCTGGTTTTATCCTGCCAGTGGCCGGTCACCACGCTGTGTTGCAATCCCATACGTGCGCCAATAAAGCCAAACTCACGGCCGCCGTGTGCGGTTTGGTTGAGGTTCATAAAATCCATATCCATACTGTCCCACGGAATCTCCGCGTTGAACTGGGTATGGAATTGCAGTAGCGGTTTATTCAGGATGCTCAGGCCGCCAATCCACATCTTGGCGGGAGAGAAAGTATGCAACCAGGTAATGATACCGGCGCATTGATTATTGTGATTGGCTTCGCGGCACAGCGCGAGCGCTTCATCCGGAGATTTCACCAACGGTTTCAACACCAGCGGCACCGGTAAATTACCTGCCTGATTCAGGCCGTCCATTACCTGGCGGGCGTGCTGCTCCACCTGGCGCAAGGTTTCCGCTCCGTAGAGGTGCTGAGTACCAATCACAAACCAAACGTTCTGTTCCATTTACTGCTCCTTACTTGGCGGATGCGGCGTACTGCGGTTCAGCAGCCTGGCACCAGTTTTGATAACGTTGATAAAGTTGTTGATAGCCCGCCACGCGCAGGCTGTTGGGCTGCAATGTCACCGCAATGGGGCTGGCCATCACCTGCTGGGCAGCAGGTACATCGGCATGCACGCCGGCAGCCACGGCGGCAAAAATGGCCGCACCTAAAGCGCAGCACTCATCGGAGGCGACAATATCCAAGGGTCGGTTCATCACATCGCAGCACGCCTGCATGATGGCGGGGGATTTACGCGCAATACCGCCAAGCGTCAGGATGCTCTCCACCGGGATCTGCTGCTGTTCGAAACACTCCATGATGGCGCGTGCGCCAAAGGCGGTGGCGGCAACCAGGCCGCCAAACAGCGCGGGGGCATCGGTACCCAGATTCAGGTCAGTGATCACCCCTTTCAAACGCTGATTGGCATCTGGGGTGCGGCGACCGTTGAACCAGTCAAGAATCACCGGCAGATGGTCTAACTGCGGGTCGGCGGCCCAGGCTTCGGTCAATGAGCGGATTAAATCCTGTTGCATTGCGGCTAGCTGAGGCTGTAATTCGGGATGACGCGCCACGGCCTGCTGCAGTGGCCAGCCGAGCAGGCGACTGAACCAGGCATAGATATCGCCAAATGCGGACTGGCCCGCTTCGCAGCCGATGGCACCCGGCATCACGCTGCCATCTACCTGTCCGCAAATACCTTTAATCGCGCGGTCACCGACTTTTTCGCTATCAGCTATCAGGATGTCGCAGGTGGAAGTGCCAATCACCTTCACCAAGGTATAAGGCTGTGCGCCCGCGCCTACCGCTCCCATGTGGCAATCAAATGCGCCGCCAGACAGGATCACCTGTTGCGATAATCCCAAACGCTGCGACCACTCAGCAGAGAGCGTGCCGACCGGCACATCGGCGGTATAGGTATCGGTAAACAGCGGAGAATCGAGTTGCTCAACCAGCAGTGGATCGAGGGCGCGGAAAAAATCGGCGGGTGGTAAGCCACCCCATTCAGGATGCCAAAGCGATTTGTGACCGGCGGCGCAGCGTCCACGACGTAGCTGTGCTGGTGCCGTGTTACCGCTCAGCAAAGCGGGGACCCAGTCGCACAGTTCCACCCAAGACACTGCCGCGTCACGCACCGCAGCATCGCTGCGTGACACGTGCAGAATCTTGGCCCAGAACCACTCCGATGAGTACACACCGCCAATGTAGCGGGTGTAATCAGTGAAATGACCGTTACGGCACAGCTGGTTAATCTCTTCGGCTTCTTCAATAGCGGTGTGATCTTTCCACAACACGAACATGGCGTTCGGGTTGGTGGCGAACTCCGGTCTTAACGCCAGAACCTGGCCGTCGCGATCAATCGGCGCGGGCGTGGAACCCGTTGAGTCCACGCCGATACCGACCACGGCTGCACGCTGTTGCGGTGATAACGCTTGCACCACCGCGACCACCGCCTGTTCTAAAGCATCAATGTAGTCTTGTGGATGATGGCGAAAGCGATTGGCGTGCGCATCACAGAAATCACCCTTCGCCCAGCGTGGATAGTTCACCACGGCTTTTTCCAGCTCTTTACCACTGTGGCACTCCACGGCGAGGGCACGCACCGAGTCACTGCCAAAATCCAGCCCAATTGTTATGGCGCCAGCACCCATTGGGATTCTCCTGTGTGAGTTATCTGGCTCTATCCTGGAATGCGGCTGTTTAAGCGGTTAGTCATCGCTGGCTGAGAACATGCACTTTTCTGCTATCGACGAGGATGTGTGATCGGCAGCAAAAGTTAATGACTGGTTAATTTCGCTGAATATATGGAGGATTTTGTCATCGTTTTGGGATGTGATACCGCTCTACATTTTTCCTTTCCATTCCCGCTACAACTAGCCCAGCGTTTGCGCAGCCTTTGTACAAACCTTGAGCTAACGCGCTGATTTTGCGCTGTACCCGAACGTGAAATCTGATTGGTAGCGTTTACACCGATTCGTTATTAACAGCGATAAAACACCATTGTGCCGGAGAGCATCATGCATAAATTCACTAAAGCGCTGGCGGCGGTAGGTCTCGCCGCGGTTATGTCACAATCCGCTATCGCCGAGACCATGAAACTCGGTTTCCTCGTTAAACAACCGGAGGAGCCTTGGTTCCAGACTGAATGGAAATTCGCCGACAAAGCGGGCAAAGATCTCGGCTTTGAGGTGATCAAAATCGCCGTTCCTGATGGCGAAAAAACACTGAATGCCATCGATAGCCTGGCGGCGAGCGGTGCCAAAGGTTTCGTGATCTGCACGCCCGATCCTAAGTTAGGCTCCGCCATTGCCGCCAAAGCGCGCGGTTATGGTCTGAAAGTCATCGCAGTAGATGACCAGTTCGTCACCGCCAAAGGCAAGCCGATGGATACCGTGCCGCTGGTGATGATGGCCGCGACCAAGATTGGCGAGCGTCAGGGGCAGGAACTGTATAAAGAGATGCAAAAACGCGGTTGGGATGTGAAAGAGACCGGCGTGATGGCGATCACTGCAAACGAACTGGATACCGCGCGTCGTCGTACTGGCGGCTCGATGGATGCGTTGAAAGCAGCCGGCTTCCCGGAAAAACAGATCTATCAGGTACCCACCAAATCGAATGATATTCCCGGGGCGTTTGATGCCGGTAACTCACTGCTGGTGCAGCATCCAGAAGTCAAACACTGGCTGATTGTTGGCATGAATGACAACACCGTGTTGGGCGGCGTGCGTGCGACTGAGGGTCAAGGCTTTAAAGCCCCTGACGTGATTGGTATTGGCATTAACGGAGTGGATGCGGTCAGTGAACTGTCAAAAGGCGCACCTACCGGCTTCTACGGATCGCTGCTGCCTAGCCCGGATGTGCACGGTTATAAGAGCAGCCAGATGCTCTACAACTGGGTGACCAAAGGTGAAGAGCCACCGAAATTTACCGAAGTCACAGACGTAGTGCTGATCACCCGCGACAACTTTAAAACTGAGTTGGCGAAGAAAGGGCTGATGTAATTGATGGAGGTCGCCATTAATGGCGACCCTACGAATGGCAAATGATGAACGCGATATGTGAACCGATTGAGGTCGCTGTTAAAGGCGAGCTTACGAATGACGAACGCGATATGTGTAAGGTGCGCATTCATGCGCACCTGAGATCCAGCATGATTCAGGAGTTTCCATGAATAGCACTGATTCCGCTTTTCTCTCTTTTCATGGCATTTGCAAAACCTTTCCCGGCGTGAAAGCGCTGCAGGACATCTCTTTCCAGTGCCGCGCCGGGGAAGTGCACGCGCTGATGGGCGAAAACGGTGCCGGGAAATCGACGCTGTTAAAAATTCTGAGCGGCAGCTATCAGCCCACCGAGGGTGAAATCCGTATTAAGGGGGAGGTGAAAACCTTCAACAACACCGTTGAGGCGTTGGATGCGGGCGTGGCGATTATTTACCAGGAACTGCATCTGGTTCCGGAAATGAGCGTCGCGGAGAACATCTATCTCGGGCAACTGCCGCACAAGCGCGGCCTGGTTAATCGCAAGCTGCTGCGCTACGAGGCCGATTTACAGCTTAAGAACCTCGGCATGGATATCGATCCGGATATGCCTTTGAAATATCTGTCGTTGGGGCAGTGGCAGATGGTGGAGATTGCGAAAGCGCTGGCGCGTAACGCGCGCATTATCGCGTTTGATGAGCCGACCAGTTCGCTCTCGGCTCGTGAAATTGAACATCTGTTCCGCGTGATCCGACAACTGCGCGACCAAGGCCGCACGGTGCTGTACGTATCTCACCGTATGGAGGAGATCTTTGCCCTGAGCGATGCCATTACGGTGTTCAAAGATGGCCGCTATGTGCGCACGTTTACCGACATGAAAAATACCGATCACGATGATTTGGTGCAGGCCATGGTCGGGCGCAATCTCGGCGATATCTACGGCTACGCACCCCGCGCGCTCGGCAAGGTACGTCTGCAGCTGGAAAACGTCGAAGCGAAGGGTGTGCGCATGCCGATTTCCCTCCAGGTGAGAGCCGGTGAAATTGTCGGTTTGTTTGGGCTGGTCGGTGCCGGACGCAGCGAATTGATGAAAGGGCTGTTTGGCGCCACCAAATTGCGTGGCGGTACGGTGATGCTGGATGGTAAACGGCTCAACATTCGCCAGCCGATTGATGCCATTCGCGCCGGGATCATGTTGTGCCCGGAAGATCGTAAGACCGAAGGCATCATTCCGGTGCACTCGGTGCGAGACAACATCAACATCAGTGCGCGTCGCCACAATCTCACCGCCGGTTGCCTGATTAATGCCAGTTGGGAAGCGAAAAACGCCGATATCCACATCCGTTCGCTCAACATCAAAACTCCCGGCCCGCAACAGCTGATCATGAATCTCTCCGGTGGCAACCAGCAGAAGGCGATATTGGGCCGCTGGTTGTCGGAAGAGATGAACGTGATCCTGCTGGATGAGCCGACGCGCGGTATTGATGTCGGCGCTAAACACGAAATCTACAACCTGATTTATCAGCTGGCCAATAAAGGGATCGCGGTGCTGTTTGCCTCCAGCGATCTTCCCGAAGTGATGGGATTAGCGGACCGCATCATTGTGATGCGCGAAGGCGAAATTGCCGGTGAACTGCCACACGACGCGGCCACGGAACAGCTGACGCTGAGCCTGGCGATGCCGAAAACCACTCAAGCGGCCGCCGTGGCCTGATGTAAAGGAGAGCAACAATGGCTTCATCTACCACTTCCAACACGCCACCCGCGCAGCGCCATGGCCTGCAACTGGGGCGGATTTGGGACAACTTCGGCATGCTGGTGGTGTTCGCGCTGCTGTTTATCGTCTGCGCCATCTTTGTGCCGAATTTTGGTTCACTGATCAACATGAAAGGGCTGGGGCTGGCAATGTCGATGTCGGGCATGGTGGCGTGCGGCATGCTGTTCTGCCTCGCTTCCGGCGATTTCGACTTGTCTGTCGCTTCCGTGATCGCCTGCGCTGGCGTGGTCACCGCTGTGGTGATCAACATGACGGAAAGCCTGTGGATCGGTGTGGCAGCGGGTTTGCTGCTGGGCATGGCCACCGGGTTTATCAACGGTTTTGTGATTGCCCGGCTGAAGATCAATGCGTTGATCACCACCCTGGCGACCATGCAGATTGTGCGCGGCCTGGCGTACATCTTCTCGGATGGTAAAGCGGTGGGTATTGAAGATGAACGTTTCTTCACCCTCGGCTACGCCAACTGGTTGGGTGTGCCGGCCCCCATTTGGCTCACCATTGCTACCATGATTGTCTTCGGATTCCTGCTCAACAAAACCACCTTTGGCCGCAATACGCTGGCGATCGGCGGCAATGAGGAGGCGGCGAGACTGGCAGGGGTGCCGGTGGTGCGCACGCGCATCATCATCTTCATTTTGTCAGGTCTGGTGTCGGCAGCCGCGGGTATTATTCTGGCATCACGTATGACCAGCGGCCAGCCGATGACATCGCTGGGCTATGAGTTGATTGTGATCTCTGCGTGTGTGCTCGGCGGAGTATCACTGAAAGGCGGCATCGGCAAAATTTCCTATGTGGTGGCCGGGGTACTGATTTTAGGCACGGTTGAGAATGCGATGAATTTATTGAATATCTCGCCGTTCTCACAGTATGTGGTGCGCGGTTTGATACTGTTAGCGGCGGTGATTTTTGACCGCTACAAACAGAAAAATAAAGCGATCTAATGCTGGATTCTGTAGCGGCGGCCTCCAGGCCGCCCGCAATTTACGTTTCAGTGAGGGCACTATGTACCATCGTGAACCGCCAAATGAGCAGCAGAACCCCTTATTACCGGGCTACCCGTTCAACGCCTGGCTGGTGGCGGGGCTGACGCCAATTAATGCCAACGATCAGTTGGATTTCTTTATTGACCGCCCTCTGGGTATGAAGGGCTACATCCTGAATCTGACCATCAAAGGTCAGGGGCGGGTATTTGATGGTGAATCGGCTTTTGATTGTGAGCCGGGTGACCTGCTGCTGTTCCAGCCAAAAACGCCACACTACTATGGCCGTTCCCCGGACAGCCCTTGTTGGTTCCATCGCTGGGTCTATTTCCGCCCACGCGCTTACTGGACCGACTGGCTGCAGTGGCAGGATGAGAGCCAGGGCGTAGGGCGTTTGCGCCTGTCTGAGGCGCAGCGTGCTGAATTCGATCGCCTGTTTGCCAGTATCGAGCAAACGCACAATTCGGGGCGTCGCTTTGCGGAAGAACTGGCAATGAATCTGCTCGAACGGTTGCTGCTGCGTGCCGTGGAAGAGGACCCACGGAGCCATCAGCAAATCCGCGATCCGCGCGTGATTGAGGCCTGCCAGTACGTCACCAATCATCTGGCGAGTGAAGTCAAAATTGAGGAAGTGGCACGGCATGTCTGTTTATCGCCTTCGCGGCTGGCGCATCTGTTCCGTGAGCAAATGGGCATCAACTTGCTGCGCTGGCGCGAGGATCAGCGCGTTATCCGCGCCAAGTTGCTGCTGCAAACTACCCAGGAACCGATTGCCTCGGTCGGTCGTGAAGTGGGTTATGACGACCAACTCTATTTCTCTCGCGTGTTCCGCAAACGGGTGGGTGTCAGCCCCAGTGATTTCCGTCGGCGTAGCCAGGATGCACACGATGCTTTAGTGGCTCAGGAGAGCTGGCAATCGGCACGGAGTGCGATCTCCTGAGTTTTCAGGTGATTCCACCTTGTTCTTACTGACTGATTCGTCTTAAATCAGTCTGGTAACGAACAAGAGGAATGAGAATGAGCGATAAATTACGTGTCGGCCTGATGGGCTACGGCTTTGCCAGTAAAACCTTCCATGCACCTTTGATCGCCGGAACGCCGGGTGTTGAACTGGCCGCGATCTCCAGCAGCGATGCCAGCAAAGTGCACGCTGACTGGCCATCGGTGCAGGTGGTGGCGGATCCGCAAGCGTTGCTGGATGACCCGACACTGCAACTGATTGTAATTCCTACCCCGAACGATACCCACTTCCCGCTGGCAAAAGCAGCGCTCAATGCCGGTAAGCATGTGGTTGTCGATAAACCGTTTACCGTGACGTTGTCACAAGCGCGTGAACTGGACGCGTTAGCCAAAGCCAAAGGGCTGCTGCTGTCGGTATTCCACAACCGTCGTTGGGACAGCGATTTCCTGACGCTGAAAACCTTACTGGCGGACGGTACGCTGGGCGACGTGCGTTATCTGGAATCCCATTTTGACCGTTTCCGTCCTGAAGTGCGTCAGCGCTGGCGTGAGATGAAAGGGCCGGGCAGCGGTATCTGGTTTGATCTGGGGCCGCATGTGCTGGACCAGGCGCTGCAGCTGTTTGGTCCACCGGTGGCGATCAATGTGGATATGGCCGAGCTGCGCCCAGGCGCACAAACCACCGACTACTTCCATGCGGTACTGACCTATCCTACCCGCCGCGTGGTGCTGCACGCCAGCATGTTGGTGGCGGCTGAGTCAGCGCGTTTCGTGGTGCACGGCACGCGTGGGAGCTACGTGAAATATGGCCTGGACCCGCAGGAAGATCGTCTGAAAGCGGGCGAACGTCCACCGCGTGAGGACTGGGGCTACGACATGCGCAACGGCACACTGACACTGGCGGAAGGCGATGTGATGGTGGAAAAAGAGCTGTTAACGCTGCCGGGCAACTATCCAGCCTACTATGCAGGCATTCGTGATGCGATTGCCGGCACCGGAGCAAACCCGGTCGAGGCTGAAGAGGCCATTCAGGTGATGGAGCTGATCGAACTGGGTCTGCAGTCTGCCGAGAAGCGCCAGACGATGTCGCTGAAGTAACAGGATAACCTGATACAGGCTGTGCGTTGATTGAAACGGTCACCACAAATGGTGACCCTACAATTTATGATGCGCAGATTGGGATAATCACCTTTTAGGGTGACCCTTATTGTAGGGTGCGCATTCATGCGCACCTTATTTTTTATCCCGCGACGCGCGCTCGCAGCGCCGCTTTCTCTGCATCACTCAGGAAGGCAATGGTCACGCCATTTTCCTGTGCCTGACGCATCTCTGCGACGGTTAACCCCGCCTGCGGTGCTGCAACCTGATACTCATGTGCCAGTTCCACACCCTGAACTGCAGGATCATCCGTATTGATGGTGGCGAGAATGCCATGCTGCAGGAAGGCCTTCAGCGGATGGGTGGCCAGCGAGGCAACGGTGCTGGTCTGAATGTTTGACGTGAGGCATGACTCCACGCCAATGCGCTGCTCGGCGAGGAAATCCATCAGCGCACGATCTTCAATCGCTTTCACACCGTGGCCGATACGTTCGGCACCCAGCTCACGAATGGCCTGCCAGATGCTTTCTGGGCCAGCGGCTTCACCGGCGTGCACGGTAATTCGGAAACCGGCGTCACGGGCGCGATTGAAATGACTGAGGAACTCACTGCCTGGGAAACCTAACTCGTCTCCTGCCAGATCCACCGCCGTGATGCCATCACGGTGTGCCAGTAAACCTTCCAGTTCACGCAGACAGGCTTCATCACCGAAGGTGCGGCTCATGATGCCGATCAGATTGACATCCACACCATACTGTTTTGCGCCTGCACGCACGCCATCAATGACGGCTTCAACCACACCGGCAATCGGCAGATTGTGGGTCATGGCCATATAACCCGGCGAGAAGCGCAGTTCTGCGTAGTGAATACCTGCACGGGCGGCATCTTCGACGTTTTCCAGCGCAATGCGGCGACAGGCATCGAGATCGCCCAAAACTTTTACGCCCCAATCCAGTTTTTGCAGGAAGCTGACCAAATCTGGTTCGTTGGCGGTGACTTGCACGTGCGGACGCAGTTCGTCGAGGGTATGAGCAGGAAGAGCAAGATTAAACTGGCGGCCTAAATCAAGAATAGTTTGTGCGCGGATGTTGCCATCAAGATGGCGGTGGATGTCAGTCAGGGGGAGTTTCAGGTCAATCATGTCGCACTCGCTAAAGTTACATAAAGTGCAGAGCATTATAAAAACATCTTGCGCAACAGCGCCAGTGATTTGCGCAAAGCGAGAAAGGGATGCTGAAATAATCAGCATCCACAGGCTATTAACCGGCGTGTAAAGCCGCCAGCAAACGATCCAGACCCTCATCCAGCTTGCTGCGCGGACAGCCAGCATTAAGACGCAAATACCCTCGGCTGGCTTCGCCGTAAGTAGAACCCGGCATGATCGCCACCTTGTAGTGATGGATTAACTGCTGTTGCAGGGCCTGCTCATCAATACCGAGGGGATTAAGGTCAATCCATGCCAGATAGGTTGCCGCAGGCGGCTGCCAGTCGAGATCCGGAAAGGCGCCATTCAGCCGCAGGGCGATATGCTGCATATTCTGCTTCAGGTAGTCCCGCAGAGCATCGAGCCAGGGCGCACCCTCACGATAGGCTGCGATGGTAGCAGCGACGGCCATCACCGCCGGAGACGACAAACCATCCTGCTGTTTGAGCGCGTGGAACCACGCCTGGCGATCGGTGGCATCTGGGATGATGCCCCAGGCCCCGGTCAGCGCCGGAATATTGAAGCTCTTAGATGCAGAGGTGAACAACGCCCATCCGGACTGCGGCACCTCGCTCCACGGCGTATGGCGCTCCGAGCCAAGAACCATATCCATATGGATCTCGTCGCTGATCACCTTCACACCGTAACGTTCGCACAGCGAGGACATCTGCTGCAATTCCGCCTTCTGCCATACTTTGCCAGTAGGATTGTGTGGGCTGCACAGCAGCATCACTTTGCATTGCGGCCGCGCCAGCAATGTCTCCAACTGAGCCATATCACAGAGCCAGCTGTTGCCCTGACGCTGTAGAGGCAGTTCCAGCACGCGGCGTTGGTTGCCGTTGATGGTGTTGTAGAACGCATCGTAAGCTGGCGTATGGATCAGCACTTCGTCACCGGGCTGGGTCCAGTGGCGCAGCATCTGCGCCACCATGTAGATCACCGACGGGCCGTAGACCAGTGACTCGGCGGCGACGGTTGTGCTAAAGCGGCGCTGCATCCAGTGCTGCAGGGCAGCGAGGAAATCATCATGCTGCCAGCGGCTGTAGCCAAACACACCGTGTGCCACACGCTGTTGCAGGGCATCAAGAATGCAGGGCGCGGTCGCGAAATCCATATCTGAAATGGTGAAAGGCAGCAGATCCGCCACGCCGAAGCGGTCAGCAACAAAATCCCACTGCGTACACCAACTGCCGTGGCGATCTACCACACGATTAAAATCAAACATATCCATCATGCCACCGAGGTGCTCATCAGGTGTGCCATCTCATCTTTCACCGACTGGACTTGCGGGCCAATCACCACTTGCAAACTGGTTTGATTGAGATGGACCACGCCAATCGCACCATTGGCTTTCAACGCGGCATCATCCACTTTGCTCATGTCCGCGATGGACAAGCGCAGGCGGGTCAGGCAGTTATCCAGCGAAGTGATGTTTTCAATGCCACCCAGTGCCGCCAGAATAGCCGGTGTGTTGTAACCGGATTTCCCCACGCCAGCACGACTCACCTGTTGTTCAACACTGCTGGTTTCTGCTTCTCGGCCAGGGGTTTTGATATTGAAGCGAGTGATGGCGAAACGGAAAATCGCGTAATAACCGACAAACCACACGGCAGCGATCACCGGCACCCAATACCACTTCGTGGAGAGGCCGTGCAGCACGCCGAATACGAAGAAGTCGATGACGTTGCCGTCGGTATTACCAATAGTCACGCCGAGGATTGCCATCACGGTAAAACCTAAACCAGTCAGCAGCGCATGGATTAAGTACAACACGGGCGCGACAAACAGGAACAGGAATTCAATCGGTTCGGTAGTGCCACCGACCACGCAGGCCACCACGCCAGAGATCAGCAATCCTTTAATTTTATGACGATTCTCAGGACGGGCGCAGTGATAAATCGCCAGCGCCGCACCCGGCAATCCACCGAGGAAGGCTGGCATCTTGCCTTGCGACAGGAAGCGCGTGGCACTCTCGGCAAAGCCATGGGTCTCTGGGCAGGCTAACTGTGCCTGGAATATGGTCAACGCGCCGCTGACACTTTTGCCGCACACGTCCAGGGTGCCGCCGGCATCAGTGAAACGGATGATTGCCACCAGAATATGTTGCAGACCGAAGGGCAGCAGTAAACGTTCGCCGGTACCGAAGATCATCGGACCAAATTCACCTGCGCTGTTAATGACCCAACCTAAACCGGTTATCGCACGGGCAAAGAATGGCCAGATCAATGGCACCACCAGGCCCAGCAGGCCCATCACCACCGTGGTCACAATCGGTACAAAACGCGTGCCGCCAAAGAAGGCCAGTGCGTCTGGCAGACGGATGTTGTGGAAGCGCTCATGCAGCCAAAACACCACCACACCCACAATCACCGCACCGAGAATACCGGTGTCGATCGACTGAATACCGAGAATGTTCTGTACGTTATTGGCTTTCAGCACGGCCGCATCAGTGGTAGGCAAAATGCCATTGATGTTCAGCCAGAAGTTGACGCTGAGGTTGAGCACGGCATAACCGACAAAACCGGCGAAGGCGGCCACGCCTTTATTCTCTCGCGCCATGCCCAGCGGGATAGCAATCGCGAACATGACCGGCAAGTAGCTGAAGGCAAATGAGCCCAGCTTGGCCATCCAGATGAATAACGATTGAGGGGGAAAGTGACTTTAAAAACAGTATTTTACGTTCAGGCGGTTTTACAGTGGGGCATCGGTGGGGCATTTCGTGAAAATTCAGCGTTCAAAACCGCCATTTGATCCAGGTTATTCTCTGTCATCCATTTCCCGTAAACGGTATAAAGCATCTGTGCTGAAGAGTGGCCCATCTGGTTAGCGACAAAATTCGGGTTGACTCCGGCACTCAATGCCCAGCATGCAAACGTGTGGCGCGTTTCGTAGGCTTTGCGGTGTCGAACTCCAGCCCGGCGCAAAATGGTTCGCCATGCTGCCCCAAGTGATCCGTTAGTGTAGTAATCCTCTGACCTGCCATTCATCGCGGTAAGGTGCGGCGCAAAAATAAAGGTGCAGAGGTCTATACGCTTTTCACCGTTCTGCCTGAGATGAACCTGA
>NZ_BBOC01000087.1:0-23256 GCF_001485335.1 Type-D symbiont of Plautia stali
AAAAACCTGACGCGCTAAGGTGGGATTGTCATCGAAGAGTTTGAGCAGAATGGGGGAACCCATTAGTACGGCGGAGTAATTGTAGATGCCGGCGTCAGTTGACATTTTAGCCTCATGAAAGCGGCCAGGTGCGCATCAATGCGCACCCTACAAAACACCGCAATGAACTTTGTAGGGTCACCATTTATGGTGACCTCCAACTTGCTTAGTGACCTAACGCCAGTTTAGCCGCATTGTGGCCAGCCTTGATACCGAAGATGATGATATCCGCCACTGCGTTACCGCCAATACGGTTCGCGCCGTGAATCCCGCCGACCACTTCACCCGCCGCCCACGCGCCCGGAATCACCTGTTTCTGCGCATCCAGCACTGAGGTGTCGGTGTTGATGGTGACGCCGCCCATGGTGTGGTGCACGCCCGGGGCGATACGAATGGCGAAGTACGGTCCTTGATTCAGCGGATGACGCAGCGCGGTTTTGCGCCCGAAATCTTCATCATCCTGCTTCGCCACGAACTCGTTATAGCGACCGAGCGTGGTTTGCAGCGCTTCCTGATCCATGTTGAGTTTGACCGCCAGCTCGTGCGGGGTTGGTGCACTGATCACAAAGCCTTTGGCGATATACTCGTCGGCCGCTTTGTTATTAGCACGCACCTGCTCATCGAACACGATCCACGCGCTTTTCTCTGGCAGCGCGATGATCTCAGCAGAGACTTTGTCACGCGTTTCCATTTCGTTGTAGAAACGCTTACCGGCCTGGCTGACCAGAATCGCACCGCCGCCGCGCATCGCTTCAGAGATCAGGTAAGAAGTGGTCTGTTCAACGGTTGGGTGAATCTGGATCTCACCCATGTCGACGGTATCCGCACCGATTTTCTGCAACATGGCGATGCCGCTACCGGTGGCACCTTTGTGGTTAGTGGTAACAAAACCATCCAACTCAGGGCGATATTTCACCACCATCTCACGGTTGGCGCTGAAGCCGCCAGTGGCGACAATCACGCTTTTCGCGTTGAGGATACGGCTGTCGTTATACTCATCCACCACTTTCACGCCGGTCACAGCACCGTTTTCCACCAGAATCTCAGAGACTGAGGTTTCCAGCAGCACTTCGATTTCGCGCTTATTGACGTTCTTGACCAGACCGCTGATCAGGAAGCCACCGACCGCAGAACGATCTTCGGGACGGTGCGTACGGTCAATGCTCATCCCGCCGGTGATGGTGATATCGCACAGTTCGATATCTTTCGCCGCCAGCCACTCAATCGCTTCCGGCGCTTGCTCCACAAATTCACGCAGCAACACTGGGTTGTTTTTGAACTTGCCGCCTTTCAGCGTCTCTTCGTAGAACAACTCTTTGCTGTCTTCGATGCCTTTCAGTTTTTGATAGCGGGTTTCTGCCGCGTTCATACCCACTGAAGCTTTAATGGTGTTACCGCCGATGGTCGGCATCTTCTCAATGATCACCACGCGAGCACCGTCGTCGTGCGCCTGAATGGCGGCTGCCAGACCTGCACCGCCGGTACCAATCACCACCACGTCGTAATTGACCGGTGCGTTCGGGTTGCCGCCCTCCTCAATCACATACTCTTTGTTGGAAGTGGTCATGGCGCGAGACACGGCTTTTTTCAGCGCCTCACTCTGGGTAGTGGCACCGGTGATGGCATCCACGTGTGGGCTGTTGGCCACCAGGATGCGTTCACGCAGGCTTTCAAAGGTGCTGGTGAAGTCGACGTCCAGACTTGGGTCCGGCACCAGTGAGATGTCGGTGATACGGTCGGTATCCAGCGTGACGTTGATTTTCAGCTTCAGCGCTTCGGCTTCGACTTTCGCCTGATAGACGCCCGCTTTGTATTTACGATGGCCATCGCTGACGTCGCGGATCATCGCATCCACCAGCGAGAAGCGCCACAGGGGCTCTGGGATCGTCAGCGCTTCACGCTTGGTGCTGTCGATGTAGAGATCCATGTGCTCGTTTTTAATGATGCGGTCGGCCCAGTCAGGGTAAGCAATACAGGCTTTACCGACGGCAACCAGATCAAAGCCGTGCTCCAGTGCGTTCTCAGCATCTTCTTTATTGACCACGCCACCCACGCCAATCACCGGCACTTTCGCCAGAGTCGCAGAGCGTTCAGCCAGATATTTGGTGATCAGTGGCGTTGGATCTTTGGTATCGACAATGGAGGGACGCAGCAGTTGGCCCACGGAGAAGTGCACATAATCCAGACCGCGCGCGGCCAGTTTTTCCAGCAGGTACATGGTGTCATCCCAGCGGATGCCGGGCACTTCCAGCTCTTCCGGTGAGAAGCGATAGCCAATAATGAAGTCAGCAGCGGCAAAGCGATCCGCCATTTTATGGGTGATTTCCAGCACTTCCATTGGGAAACGTGCGCGGTTGTCGCGGCTGCCGCCCCATTTGTCATCACGCTGGTTAGAGTTAGGCGAGTAGAATTGCTGTATCAGATAGGTGTTGGCACCGTGGATTTCGACACCGTCGAAGCCCGCTTTGATGGCACGGTTCACCGCATCACCAAACTTAGTGATCATCACGTCCACTTCTTCCGCCGTCAGCGCTTGCGGTTTAGTGGCCCCCTCACGTGGTGCAGCAATGGCGCTGGGTGCAACAGGGGTTTTACCGCCAATCAGCGCCGGTTCGACCATACGGCCGCCATGGTAAATCTGCAGAATGGCTTTAGAGCCTTCAGATTTGATGGCATGGGCGATTTTTGCCAGGCCGGCAATTTTGTTGTCGCTATCAATACCCAAGGCACCCGGGAAGGCCGGGCCACGGTTATCAATAAAGCAGCATTCGACAATCACCGTACCGATGCTGCCCGCGCGCACACGGTAATACTCGACGAGGTCACTGGTGACACCGCCGTCAAAGTAGCCGGTACAGGTGGTCATGGGTGCCATCACCAAACGGTTTTTCAGCACCGCACCTTTCGGTAGCGTAAGCGGGTTAAGGATGGGGGTGAGCTTATTCATAATGAGCAACTCCAGAATTAAGAAATTGTGTATTCAATTCTTTTGCGGTTCGGAGCAATTTTATAATTATTTGAGTGGTCCGATTTCATGGCGTAAATATACCATTTTCTTTAGTTACATAACCCAGATTGTTAGTTATATAAGTTTTACGTTTAGAAATAGAATTTGATGCTCATTGCTGTAATTAGCGCTCCGCTAAGTTTTAACCAAGACTTGACAAAAATCAACTTTTTACTTACATTTAAAACAAATCCAGTACTATCATAAAGATAAAACCGCCTACCCTGCCCCATTTTGCTTGATTTTTTGCGTTTCGCTCGTCGCAGACGCTTAATCCACAGCAGACAGAAAATTAAATAAAAAGCAAAGTCTAAAAATTAAAAAGAGTGCATATTTTTTATTGATCTAGATCAAAATAGATATTTTAATTAATCGCATCATAGCTGCATTCAATTGATAATTCGCGTATCGAATTTGCAAAGCAATGTTTCATTAAAGAGCAACTTTAAATTGTCCTGGCCACGCATGTTGAGACTAAAAAAACAGTGTGTCCCTGACGATCAATCGCATTCTCCATAACTTGCAGACCAAAACTATGAACACACAAACAACCCAGAGTGAATCCCTTAAAGCGCCCCCTGCGGCGCCGGGGAAAAAGAACCGCCTGATCATGTTGTGCCTGCCTATCATCGTCGCGGTGCTGTTGCTGCTGGTACCTACCCCTGCCGGGTTGGAACCTTATGCATGGCACTTCTTTGCCATCTTTGTTGGCGTCATCGTTGGACTGATCTTTGAACCGCTGCCCGGCGCCGTTATCGGCCTAACGGGTGTCGTCGTCATTGCGCTGTTCAGCCAGTGGGTGCTGTTTAGCCCGGCAGAACTGGCGGACCCTAAGTTCAAAACGGCAGCACAGTCGTTCAAATGGGCGGTGAGTGGCTTCGGCAACTCCACGGTCTGGCTGATCTTCGGTGCCTTTATGTTTGCGGCTGGCTACGACAAAACCCAGTTCGGTCGCCGTCTGGCGCTGATTTTGGTGAAGTATCTGGGTCGTCGCAGTTTGACGCTGGGTTATGCCATCACCTTTGCCGACCTGTTGCTGGCACCCTTTACCCCGTCTAACACCGCGCGCAGTGGCGGTACTATCTACCCCATCATCGCTAACCTGCCGCCGCTGTACGGTTCAAAACCTAATGATCCGAGCGCGCGTAAAATTGGTTCTTACCTGATGTGGGTCGCGATTACCGCAGCCTGTATCACCAGCTCGATGTTCCTCTCTGCGTTGGCACCTAACCTGTTGGCGCTGGCGCTGGTGAAAAGTGTCGTCGGCTTCGAAATCTCATGGGGTATGTGGTTCCTCGCCTTCCTGCCACTGGGTGTGCTGCTGATTCTGACCATGCCGTTGCTGGCCTACTGGCTCTATCCGCCGGAAGTGAAGGTTAATGACGAAGTGCCACGTTGGGCCACCGCTGAACTGGAAAAGCTGGGTCGTCTGAGCCGTAATGAAATCCTGCTGCTGGTGTTTGTGGTGTCCGCGCTGATGATGTGGATCTTCGCTGCCGCATGGATTGAACCGGCAATGGCCGCACTGTTAGTGATTGTATTGATGCTGTGGACAGGCGTACTAAACTGGAACGATATCACCAGCAATAAAGCGGCATGGAACACCTTTGCTTGGTTCGCCACTCTGGTGGCACTGGCCGATGGTCTGGCACGCGTTGGCTTTATCGCCTGGCTGGGTAAAGAAGGTGCGCAGTTGCTGCACGGATACGACCCACAGGTTTCCGCTGTAGTACTGCTGGTAGCCTTCTACTTACTGCACTATCTGTTTGCCAGTACCACAGCGCACACCACCGCGCTGCTGCCAGCGATGCTGACCATTGCGGCCTCCATCCCTGGCATTAACATGCCGGTATTCTGTTTGATGATGTGTGTTTCTCTGGGTGTGATGGGCATTATCACCCCATACGGCACCGGCCCAAGCCCGATTTACTACGGTAGCGGCTACCTGCCAACCAAAGACTACTGGCGTCTCGGTACCATCTTTGGTGCCATCTTCCTGGTTGCTCTGATGGTTATCGCCTACCCATGGATGGTGATGATGTTCTGATGATGTTGCTCCGATGTTAAAAACGGAGCCGCGTATGACCGTGAAAGTGTTATGATGCTCGCCAGTCAGCCCCTGCGGAGGCTGGCGAGAGAAAAATCGAAAAACAGATCGCCTATTTGTCGCCCGTCATGCTGGCGGGCAACACGAAGCTAAGTGAGCCAACATGTCGAACAAACCCTTCTATTATCAGAATCCTTTTCCTCTCGCCAAAGATGATACCGAATACTATCTGCTGAGCCGCGATTACGTGTCAGTAGCGGAATTCGATGGCGAGGAAATCCTGAAAGTTGATCCTAAAGCCCTGACGTTACTGGCGAAGCAAGCGTTCCACGACGCATCCTTTATGCTGCGCGCCTCGCATCAGGCGCAGGTCGCGTCGATTCTGGCAGATGACGAAGCCAGTAAAAACGACAAATACGTTGCCCTGCAATTCTTGCGCAATTCTGAAATCGCCGCCAAGGGCGTGTTGCCAACCTGCCAGGATACCGGTACCGCCATTATCATGGGCAAGAAAGGCCAGCGCGTCTGGACCGGCGGTGGCGATGAAGCCGCACTCTCCCGTGGCGTCTACGACACCTTCATTGAAGATAACCTGCGCTATTCACAGAATGCCGCGCTGGATATGTACAAAGAGGTCAACACCGGCACCAACCTGCCGGCGCAGATCGATCTGTACAGTGTGGACGGCGATGAGTACAAGTTCCTGTGTATTGCCAAAGGTGGCGGTTCAGCCAACAAAACCTATCTGTATCAGGAAACCAAAGCGCTGATTACCCCAGCCAAGCTGAAAAATTACCTGGTCGACAAAATGATGTCGCTGGGTACTGCCGCTTGCCCGCCATACCATATCGCATTTGTTATCGGCGGCACCTCCGCTGAGAGCACCCTGAAGACCGTGAAACTGGCTTCAACTCACTACTACGATTCGCTGCCGACTGAAGGTAACGAGCACGGACAGGCATTCCGTGACGTAGCGCTGGAAGAAGAACTGTTGAAGGCATCGCAAGAACTGGGCTTAGGCGCGCAGTTTGGCGGTAAATACTTCGCACATGACATCCGCGTGGTGCGTCTGCCGCGTCACGGCGCTTCCTGCCCGGTAGGTATGGGCGTGTCTTGTTCCGCAGACCGTAACATCAAAGCCAAAATCAACCGCGAAGGTATCTGGATTGAGAAGATGGAAGACAATCCAGGCCGCTACATCCCGGAAGAACTGCGTCAGCAGGGCGAAGGGGAAGTGGTACATGTCGATCTGAATCAGCCGATGAGCGAGATCCTCGCCCTGCTGTCAGCCTATCCGGTTTCGACGCGTCTTTCGCTGAATGGCACCATCATCGTGGCGCGTGATATTGCCCACGCCAAGCTGAAAGAGCGCATTGATAACGGCGAAGGTCTGCCGCAATACATCAAAGACCATCCAGTGTATTACGCAGGCCCGGCGAAAACGCCAGAGGGTTATGCCTCCGGTTCACTTGGCCCAACTACGGCGGGTCGTATGGACTCCTACGTTGACCTGTTGCAGGAACACGGCGGCAGCATGGTGATGCTGGCGAAAGGTAACCGTAGCAAACAGGTGACGGATGCCTGCCATAAACACGGCGGCTTCTACCTCGGCAGTATCGGTGGTCCAGCGGCAGTGCTGGCGCAGCAGAGTATTAAGAGCCTGGAGTGCGTGGAGTACGCCGAGCTGGGTATGGAAGCGATCTGGAAAATTGAAGTGGAGAACTTCCCGGCGTTCATCCTTGTGGATGACAAAGGCAACGACTTCTTCCAGCAGATCCACAACAACTGTGCAGCCTGTGTGAAATAAGCGCTTAAACTGAGCTGAAATAAAAAATCCGCGGCTAATGGCTGCGGATTTTTTTATGGGTGGGGTATTGCCGTTTGCTTACATCTCACCGATTTGCACGTCTAATAGTAGATCGACATCATCATCGTTTTGACCAATCACGTAGATCGCCTGACGACCAGGCAGATTTACCGTGATGATATGTTGGTCATCCGCATCCAACACATCGTCGTGCTGCTGCTGAAATTTATGCTGTGTGTTCATCTCTTCTCCTTAAAATGGCGCACTATTTTAGTTTCCTTGCTCTCTAATATCGTCAAGACACGGCTTAAATGTAGCGGAATTGTCTGTATTCGTGATGCAGGCACTGTGGCACGGCAAAATGACAGTCAGATTAAAGAAGTAACGCACATTTTTTACTGTGAAGGGCAGCGGCATCACCCGCTGCCCTATTACTTAGAAGAAGCCCAAAGGTTGGGTGCTGTAACTCACCAGCAGGTTTTTGGTTTGCTGGTAATGATCGAGCATCATTTTGTGGGTTTCACGGCCAATACCGGATTTTTTGTAGCCACCAAACGCCGCATGCGCCGGATAGAGGTGGTAACAGTTGGTCCAGACACGCCCCGCTTTGATTGCGCGGCCCATACGGTAAGCACGGTTGATGTCACGCGTCCAGACGCCTGCGCCCAAACCGTAAATGGAGTCGTTGGCGATAGCGATAGCTTCTGCCTCATCCTTGAAGGTCAGTACGCCGACCACGGGTCCAAAGATCTCCTCCTGAAACACGCGCATGCTGTTATCACCTTTCAGCAGCGTAGGCTGGATGTAGTAACCGCTGTCGAAGGCTTCACCGATTTTCTCCACGCCACCACCGTGCAGCACTTGCGCACCCTCTTTCTGCGCAATCTCCAGATAGGAGAGAATTTTGTCGAACTGCTGCTGCGACGCCTGCGCACCTATCATGGTGTCGGTATCCAGCGGGTCGCCGCGTTTAATGGTTTTGATGCGTTTCATCACCGCCGCCATAAAGGGTTCAAAGATAGACTCTTGGACCAACGCACGTGAAGGGCAGGTACAGACTTCACCCTGATTGAGGAAGCCTAGCACCACGCCCTCTGCCGCTTTCTCGATAAAGCTCTCTTCGGCCTGCATGATATCTTCAAAGAAGATGTTCGGTGATTTGCCGCCCAACTCCACGGTGGACGGAATCAGACTTTTGGCGGCCAGTTCGAGAATGTGTCCCCCGGTGGCGGTAGAACCCGTAAAGGCGATTTTAGCAATGCCCGGATGCGATGCCAGCGCTTCACCGGCCTCTTTACCGTAACCGTGCACCACGTTAATCACACCCGGTGGCACCAGATCTTTGATGACTTCCATAAACAGCGTAATCGACAGCGGCGTTTGCTCCGCCGGTTTCAACACCACGCAGTTGCCCGCACCCAACGCAGGGGCCAGCTTCCACGCCGCCATTAATAACGGGAAGTTCCACGGGATGATTTGCCCCACCACGCCCAGCGGTTCGTGGAAGTGGTAAGCCGCGGTGAATTCATCGATTTCGGCCGCCGTGCCTTCTTGTGCACGCACACAACCCGCGAAATAGCGGAAATGGTCCACCGCCAGCGGCAAGTCCGCGGCCAGCGTTTCGCGCACCGGCTTACCGTTATCCCAGGTTTCGTTGACGGCGATATATTCCAGATTGGCTTCAAGCCGATCGGCAATTTTCAGGAGCACTAACGAGCGTGCCTGCGGAGAGGTCTTTCCCCAGGCATCGGCAGCGGCTTGTGCAGCGGCGACAGCATTATCGACATCGGCTTTATCGGAGCGCGGGAACTCGCCAATGGTAGAACCATTAATCGGTGTGGTGTTGACGAAGTAGTTACCGTTCACCGGCGCAACAAATTCGCCGTTGATAAAGTTGCCATAACGCGATTGCAGAGTAATGAGAGAACCTTGTTCTCCCGGAGCAGCGTAACGCATGGTGTTTCTCCTTGCGGGACAGAGTGGCGAATAACAACTATGAAACCTGTTATTAACATTGATCGATCAATGTCAGCCTGTCAGATCGCAGAACGGGAAACTGTGACCGCAACGAAGGAAAAATACCCTGATAGAGGGTTTAAGATTTGCCGGTTGCTAACCGCTCCGCGAGTACACTCGGTATAACGCCACTCACAACCGGACCCTGAGTCGTATGTTGAATCAGACATATTCATCTTTCTGCGACAGCAGAATCATTCGGTCAGCTGATGCAATCGTGCTCTCTCTGTGAGCGATGATGACGCGCGTGATGTTTAACGCCTTTATGGCTCTGTTAATATATCCTTCACTCTCATGATCCAGCGAACTGGTGGCTTCATCCATAAACAAAATCCCTGGCTTGCGGTAGAGCGCTCTTGCAATATAGATGCGCTGTTTTTGCCCGCCAGACAGTCCTTCCCCTATCTCACCAATTATTGAGTCATATCTCATCGGCAACTGCATGATAACGTCGTGAATATAGCTTGCCTTAGCACAGTGAATCATCCACTCTTCATCATAACACTCGTCAAAGTTACATATATTTTCTCGTATAGTTCCGGAAAGTAGTTTATCGTCCTGCATAACACAACCGATGGTTTTTCGATAATTGTTTGCTCCCAGATTTTTAACATCAACATCATCTACCAACACCTGTCCAACTTCTGGCTCGAATAAGCCACATAATACTTTCATCAATGTTGTCTTACCTGTACCAGAAGATCCCGTTATTGCTACACTCTCGCCAGGTTTAATATGAAGATTGAGACCATAAAATACCGGTGAAGATTGACAATCATAACGGTAACTCAAATTTCTCGCCTCTAGTGAAACGGGTTGCATTGGAGAAAATGTTGAGCAAGTTGGTTTTATCAACTCATTTGGCTGAAGAGCAATATCAGAAATACGTTGGTTATGTAAATTCAACATTCGGAACTGAAGAACAAAATCAATTAAAGAGGACATTCTGTTCGTGAATTGGTCTCTAAATGCGCCGAAGGCGATAAACATTCCCAATGTAATATCATTACTTATTACCAGATTCACTCCCAACCATAAAATGATCACCTGATCCAGAGCATTAATAAAAGAATTAAACCCTCCGAATAAAAACTCCATTTTTCGGACTTTGATTGAACTATTGATGGCATCAATTTCCAAATTCAACCAATGCATGCACCTCCGCTCTACTAACCCTTGCATTTTCACTGTCGCTATGCTGTAAAGCGTTTCCATAAAGTAAGACTCTACTCTCGCTCCTTTAATTAAATTCTCTTCAGAAAGTTGGCGGTAAGTTGAATAAGTGAGCAGCCTAATGAAAATATAAATCATTGTAAAACCGATGACATACCAGGTTAGATGGCCTCCATAGAGAATCATCATTATCAGCACTCCGATAACCATGATGCTATCCATCAAAGCACCCACTAAACTGGCCGTGAATGCTTCCTGCATTTTTTCAAGCGAACCAAAACGAGACAGAATGTCACCCATTCGCCTCCTCTCAAAAAAACTTATCGGTAACCTTAACAGATGATTAAATAATCCAGACTGCCATTGAACGTTAATCAATGTCGACATGACCAAGGAAGACCACGCACGTAGCATAGACACGGCGGCACGAAGGATAATTAAAAACATTAGGCTAATGCATATCAGAGTCAATAGCCCTTTTTCTCCAGCAGGAATAGCATGATCCATCACCAACTGAGTCCCAACAGGCATTAACATATTGATGGTTTCAATCACCAGAGATAAGCAAAAGATTTTTCCTAACGCCCTTTTCAACCCCTTAATGCTTCCAATAAGGGATCTCAAGCTAAGCATACTGCGTGTTGAGGTAGCTTCAAACGTGCTGTCTGGCCAAACTTCAAGGGCTACGCCCGTAAATTTTTCTGAAACCTCTATCAATCTCACCACCCGCCGGCCTAATGCCGGATCATGCAGAACGACCATATTCTTGCGGATGCTCACCAAAACGACAAAATGGTTAAACTCCCAATGCAAAATGCAGGGTAATTTTAAAGCGCATAGCTCATCCATATCTAAGGATAAAGCGCGAGTTGAGAGTCCAAATTGCTGGGAAAGTGAAATTAATCCTGAAAGCTTTGTTCCTCGGGAAGAAATATTGAATTCCTGCCGTAACGTGATGACATCAATATTCTTGCCATAATAGGCACTTATCATTGTCAGACAGATCAATCCACATTCAGCAGATTCAGTCTGAAAGATCATTGGAACACGACGTCTAAAACTAAAATCAAACCGCGAAGATAACTTTTTAAGTGAAGATTCATTCATGTTCGGGTCCATTAGCACTGTTTTTTATGCTATACAGCGGAGATAACATCCATTGATATATTTTTCTCTTTTCCAGGAAAAGTGTACTCTGGGCTTTCATTCCATTTTCCAGGCTCAATGTTTTCTCGCCATAACTTATGTGGTTTTCTTTAGGTTTCACAACGAGTTTATAATAAGGCAATGAACTGGAAATTGTCGTTCCAGGGGAAGCCTGATACGTCAGCATTTCCTGGGGCGAAGCCGGCACTCTAGAGATCAAGGCCACATTACCAGCAAATTGCCCAAACTTTTCTGCAGAAAATGCCTCGTATCGAATGTTTACGGGATCTCCGACCGTGATGAAAGGAATAGCATCATTTGGAACCCAGACAATTAACGAGTAATACTCAATCTTATCAGGTAAGATTTGCAGCAGGCTGTCACCAACACTAACCATTTGACCTACGGTAACACTGAGTGAATTAACGACCCCATCGGAAAGGGCTCGGATAATAATTTCACCTTCAGAATCGATTTTAAGCCTCTCTTTAGTTAATTCGTAACGTTGCAGTTCCATTTGGTATATGCGATTATCAAATTCTGCAGCCTGAATGTGAACCTGACCTTCCAGAACTTTCATTTGTAACGCGTTTTGTTCATTCTGACCGGATAACCCTAGCAAGTTGTTTTGCTGCTGATAATATAGAGAGGTTTGGTTAGTCAGTTGCTCCTTAGTAATAAGCCCTCGAGATTGATAATCCCGATAGTTTTCCATTCCCTCTTTCAAAATACGCACACCGCGCCTTGCATTTTTGACTATGCCTTCAGAATGCTCCAGCGCCTGCGAATAATGAATAATTTGCTTTTCAAGCAACGCTACTGTATTTAACTTGCTGATCTCCAATTGATTTATTATTTTATTTATTCTTTCTAATTGATTATCAATACCTACTCTCTGGTTATCGCTAACCACTCCACTTTGCGTACTTTTACTGACGTTAATTTTGTAAATTGGCGAGCCCACTTTTACCTTTTCGCCTTCAGTCACGAACTGTTCGACCACTACACCCTGAACGGATGAATAAACATATGCAGCGCGGGGATAGGTTGAAATTTCTCCTGTCACATTTACCCGGCGGGTGTAGGAACCCATAGTGATAAAAAAATGATAAAAGTCGTAATCGAAACTGAAAAAATGGCTGTTAACCATAAAGGTGTTCCAGGCAAAAGCAATGCTTTACCTTTCCATTTTGTTTTCTGATAATCGATCGCTTCTTGGCGAAACACGGCTAACTTTCCTGTATTTTAACATCGCACGATAATGTATTTACTAATGACTTTCCATTTCTATACCCAAAATAATTCGAGTCCCCTCATGGGGACTTGAAGTATGAAGTGTATAAAATGGTTATCTCCTCCATGAAGAAGAACAGCCTTCTGGGGTGTAAAGATTATGCCTAAAGAAAGCAATGCCCATCGCTTCATTATGCATGTCTATCGCAATTTCATTTGGCGTAGTGAGATATTCCGGGGCCATTAATTCATAAGCAAGACCCAGCAACACCTCAACTATAAGACCTGGCCCAGTTAAAGCGGAAGTCACACAATAATTTTTGGTTATAAGTTCTGTTCGCCAGCCTAGAATCCGAGATAGATAACTGCATGTTACCCCGCCATGGGAATAATTAAAAATACAATCATTCATCTCTAGAAAAGCATATCTTTTCTTCATGGTTCGAAGAATAATCTTCATTGCTTTAGAGAAAGGGTGGCATGACATTATGTTATTGAAATAAGCACCTTTGATATTTTCAACCGCGCCAATTGACATCAAATTTTTGTGCACATAGAGTGGTCCTAACGGCATAATATCGTGCTCGGAAAAGCTTGCAATATCCCTATTAATCCTCATAAGTATGTCTGAATAAAAAGAATGGTCTTTATCTGAACAGTAATGATTTGTATATTCCTGATCAGTGACATTCAGTAGTCCAAGCTTGGTCAATATTTTTTTCGTTTTGAATAGCTTGATGAAGTCATCTTCATCGTAATTTTCACTCATTCTCCATGAATTTAGTGATTTAAACACATTTTCAGTGCATGGCAGGGTGTCCATATCGATGTAAGTTCCGCCATACTTATAGAGGAGTATCAGCCTTGCGATGTCACTTGCGCTTGCCAAATTACCCCTCAAAATAATCTCGTAACAATAAAATCTTTTAAATTCATTAAACTCACCTAAAAACAACTCTGATATATTTTTAGTTGTAATGGTTTTATCTAAATGCAAGAAACTGCATTGATTCTCATCAGTTACTTTATAGGCAATGTTATTTTCTTCAAAAAATGGAAAATGAGATCATCAAACCTCAGCCCTTCGTTTAACTTTGGGTATATGTAATCGAATGCTTTGTTTTTTAGCAATCTCTCCAGATTGCTTTTATCATTACCCGGCAAGGAGATAACATGGTCACTGATAGTTATGTGAAAAAAATGGCACAAACGATAGTCACCTTCACACCAAAAAATTGTTTCCTTATCAACGTTCGAACGCCTCCAGACTTCCATATATTGCGTTGAAACTCTTGAACTATTTCCTATCCATAAAAAATGTAAGACATCAGGAATTTTAATCTTCTCAGATTCGGATGTAACCATATCAGACAATCTATATTTCATTATTTTTCTCTTAGATGTCTAAAGAATCATGCATTGCCATTGATTGACACGGGATACACCCTGTATCTTTAACAGAAAAAACTTCCCTTTCTAACCTCGAAGTGAAGCCATTCACTATTATTACATCAGTCTAATAGGTGTCGCAGTCAATCTCGTTGCTACCAAAATCTAATAATTGAAATGATTGCTATTACGATCACACTTACCGCACAAATCACAGCACTGCCTGATAACTGGCGTAAAGAGTCGAGATAACCACTATTAAATTCATTAAAACGTACCTTTGCTTCACTCTCACTTTCCGCTTCCACTTCTATATGGTGTTTTTTGTACCCTTGCTGTTTTAAATCCTTAATCAACGCATGGCTAACTGAGTCTTTGTTTAAAAATTTAGACTTATTGTCTTTGTAGAAAACAATATACTTACTCATTATGTAATCCTTATCAGCACAGAGTGTTAACCCTGTGCTATGTCGACCTAATTAATGATTATCGCCTGCACGTCGGGCATTTGCATTGTAACCCCCCCTGGCTCCACCACCACTAAATGAATTTGAACCTCCCCAAAAACCACTTGCTCCTGAACCACTGCCATAAGGAGAATTCTGTGAAAGGAATGATTGCACCCCTCTGTTTCCTGTATTCCCACTATTACCGCCATGATTAGACTCTCCCGAGCGAGACCCTCCATTCGTGGCAGAACGGCGACCACTACCGTCTACATCTGCCCATCCGCCTGAGATCATATCCAACTGACTGCTTAAAATTTCTTTCATTATAGTTCTCCATAACATTTGAAATGACCGATAATGGTCAGTGATTATTCTAATCACAAAAAAATTGTGCTTTAGCCTTTGTTATATTAATTGTGCGAGCCTCGTCACAATAACACACCTTAAATTTTTCAGTTTTAATAAAATTATCAATCGATTGCGTTACTTGATCAACTAAAACAAAGCCACCCACGAAAAATATTTATTATAAAAAGGACAGTAAATCTCCAATTTCAACTTGCGCTCCGAGGTTAAAAATGAGGTGAATAAACAAAAAATTTATTTAATGAGCCTGTCAGTTGAATTAATGGAAGTAAATGTGCACACAACATCTCTTAAGGTTTAACATTAGTCACATTTCATTATATAAATATGATTCTACCCTAAAAAATTTTGGTAAATGCATCCGTTCGATCGTTTGGGTCAGTCACCAGGCATCAGCGCCAGATGTAACAACCTGGCTATAAACTCGGCATAAGCGCTCATGCTTGTCAGTTAAGCGACTGACCATCACGCCGTCTGATACCGCACTGAAAAGACAAGGCACTTATCAACCAGCAGCCCGCGCCTCGCTGCGGATTATTCCGAGTTTTGAACAGAATGCAGCGAAAAGCGAAACAAGCGCGCCGAATGTGGTCAATATGAAGCAGGACACTAATCAGGAGAAAGAGATGTTGGCTTCAGCCCTGACGTTAATGCGCGCCAAAGCGAACTTTGTTCAGCAATTTATTCGAAACCCGCGCAAGATGGGCAGCATCACGCCCTCCTCTGCCGCGCTGTGCCGCACCATGTGCGATGCCGTTCACTGGGATCGCAGCCTGCGTATCGCCGAACTCGGCGCGGGTGATGGCGTGCTGACACGGCACATTCTGGCAAGGATGTCCCCTCAGGCACAGTTGGATGTGTTTGAAATCAGTCCGGAGCTGGTTGATAGCCTGCGTGAATGGAGCGACCCGCGCATGCAGGTACGCGCCTGCTCCGCCGAGTATCTTTCCGGGGAGTACGATGTGATTTTCTCTGGCTTGCCACTGCTGTCGCTGCCGCCGGAAACCCGCGAAGCGATCCTCAGTGCGGTGCATGACGTGCTGGGGCCGCGCGGTGTGTTTGTGCAGTTCCAGTACACCTCGCTGACCCAGCCCGATTTGTCGCGTTACTTCACCTGGCAGCGCCAGCGAGTGCTAAAAAACATGCCACCCGCGTGGGTCTACCGCTGCACCCGGCACTACGCGCCCTGAGCTTGCACACGCGGCTGCGGCCGCGTGTGCTGCCAGAAACGGCGTAATAACTCTCGCGACCAATCCTCTCCCGTCACCGTTGTGCCATCATCGCTGACACCCGCCGGTAAACAGGCGGTCATGATGTCGCGGGTGAACTCCGGGTGGAATTGCACTGAGAGAGCCTGTGCGGAGTAACGCAAAATCTGGCAGCCATCCTGTTTCGATCTCGCCAAAACCTCAGCCTGAGGTGGCGGAGTGAGCACCGATTGACGGTGGGATAGCCAAGCCTGAAACTCGCCTGGCAACGAACCCAACCAGGGATCGCGGCTGGCACCGTGCGTCAGGGTTTTGAGTCCGCGCTCCCAGCCATTGGGGTTATCACCCACTTTGCCGCCCAGCGCATAGGCCATTAGTTGGTGGCCATAGCACACACCTAACAACGGTAACGCCGCTTCCAGCGCACCACGAATCCATGCCGCAGTGCGCTCGCTCCAGTCGGCATGGTCAGTTACCATCGCCCAGGATCCACTGAGGATCGCGCCACTGACGCGGTCAAAGGCGGGCAGCTCTTCGCCCAGATGCGGACGGATAATCACATAGTCGTCAGGCTGCAGTTGCAGCGCGTCGATAAACCAGACGGGTTGTTCACCAATTTGCGCCACAACCGACGGCGGCGGCACTTCGAGTTGAATCAGGGCAAGAGGTAGAGCGCGGGTGTGTGTCATTCCGAATTCATTCCTTAACGGAGTCAGCTTTCGGACATCCACTTTGACAGGAAATCAGTGACATGTCTTATTTTTTTCCTGCATAAGCTCATGCGCGCGCGAAAAATATTTTTGCACAATGTCACAGAAAGTAGCGGCTTCGTGCCATGATTAGCCGGTGATAACTCCCCTTTGATGTGAAGGATGACACTGTGGCAGTGCGGCATTTCTTTATGGTTTTGATGGTGGTTTCCATCTGGGCTTTCAATAACGTAGCGGTAAAGTGGGGATTGCTGGAGCTTCCACCGCTGTTTCTCACCTGGATGCGTTTTGTGGTGGTGGCGATTGTGCTGGTGCCCTTCTGCCGCATTACCCGTGAGCAGCTGCCATGGTTACTCACCCTCGCCTTCACCTTTGGTTTCATGCACTTCTCACTGCTGTTTGTCGGCATGCGCTATACCGATGCCGGTACCGGAGCAATTGTGGTCCAGCTGGGCACGCCGATTGCGATGCTGCTGGCGATGCTGGTGCTGAAAGAAAAACTGCGTCTGGTGCAGTTATTTGGCATCGGCATTTCTCTCAGCGGTGTTGCCGTGCTGTCTGGCAGCCCCACCATTCCCGCATGGTGGGTGCTGTGTATTTTGCTGTGCAGCGCCTTTGGCTGGGCGATAAGCAATATGATCGTGAAGAAATCACCGCCGATTAAACCGCTGACCCTGACTGGCTGGATCTCCTTTCTTGCCGTGCCGATTGTCGGTGCCGCCTCTTGGTTGACCGAATCGCAGCAGTTTTACGCGCTCAGCCATGCCGGTTGGCGCGGCTGGTTTGGCATTCTCTACAGCGCACTGGCCTCTTCGATTGTCGCCTACACGCTGTGGTATGCGCTGCTGAAGAAATACAACGTCAATCTGATCATGCCCTACTCCCTTTTGACGCCGGTACTGGCGGTGTTGATGGGCGTACTGGTGCTGGGCGACAGCATGAACAGCTTCAAAATCCTCGGTGCCGCTTTGGTGGTGTTGGGCACCGCGATTGCGGTGATCAATCTGCGGAACCTGCGCATGCACGCGCGTTTCCCGCGGTTGCGTCGCCGTTAAACACCCTCTGCTATGCTTGAGTCTCGCGCGTTTTCCGGAGACTTAACATGGATACTCAATCTGCTGCCGCGCTATGGCAGCAACTGTGGCAGGGATTGCGAGGTGAAGACCCGCGCCCTGCTCTCAGCTTTCTCCAGCCCGATACCTTCCAGTCTGCCTTCGCCGTCAGCGAACTGGCGGCCACCAGCATCGGATTAGCCAGCCAGGCACTGAGCGATTTACTCGGCCAGTCCACCCCAGTAAGTGTGAATGTCCGGCTTGCCTCACGCTGGTTCCAGCATAGCCTGACGCCGCTCAATCGTCCGTCTGCTGCGTTATGGGATCCCTTTGCCGGTGACTACGCCACTGCGGATGGTTGGATCCGCCTGCATACCAATGCACCGCATCATCGTGCCGCGATGGAACAGGTGTTAGGTCAGCATCCTGACCGCGCGGCATTGAGTCAGGTAGTCGCCACCTGGCAGGCCGAAGCCCTTGAACACGCGGTAGTGATGGCAGGGGGTTGTGCCGCGCAAATGCGCAGTGAGCAGCAGTGGCAACAGCATCCACAAGGCATGGCGGTGAACAGTGAACCCCTGATTGACCAACAGGCCACCGGAGAAGCCCCAACGCCGGGTTGGCGGTTGCCTACGGCACGCCCTTTACTCGGGGTACGCGTGCTGGATCTCACACGCATTATCGCAGGACCGGTTTGCACACGCTTTCTTGCCAGCCTCGGTGCGCAGGTATTACGCATCGATCCTTATGGCTGGGAAGAGCCGACGCTGGAAGAGGAGATCACCTGCGGCAAGCGTTGTGCGCGACTCGATCTGAAAAGCAAAGCTGGCCGTGAGCAGCTGCGCGATTTAATCCAACACGCTGATGTGATGGTGCATGGCTATCGTGCTGACGCACTGGAAAAACTGGGGCTGGATGCCGACACCCGCCGCTCACTTGCCCCCGGACTGGTGGATGTCAGTCTCAATGCGTGGGGCTGGAGCGGTCCCTGGCGTAACCGGCGTGGCTTCGATAGCCTGGTGCAAATGGGATGCGGCATTGCCGAGCGCGGGATGATGTGGAGCGGTAGCGCGAAACCGCACCCGTTGCCGGTGCAGGCGCTCGATCATGCCACCGGTTACATGATGGCCGCCGCCGTGCTGGAAGGGCTGCGGCAGCGACGTGAGAATCATGTGGGCTGGCAGGCACGCTTGTCACTGGCACGCACAGCTCGGCTGCTGCAACAACAGGGGTCAGCGCCGCAACAGCCGCAAAGCGGCATTACCGCGCAGCGCGATGATGCGCTGAGTGCGCTGGAGATCAATGCCTGGGGGATTGCGGAGAGGCTGCGTGCCGCCGCGTATGTGCCCGGCACGCCAATGATCTGCGCCACACCGGGTGTCAGGCTCGGCAGTAGCGCAGCCAGCTGGTAATCAGGCTTCTTCTTCGTTGCCTTCGTTCAGCTCATCGTACATGGTTTGGATTGCCTCACGACTCAGCGCAGCCAGCGTGCGGTAGAACGCGCTGGTGGCGTGTGCTTCGACTTTTCCGAGGAATGCACCGCACCACGGCAGCAGATAGTCATCGAACAGCGCCAGCTGCGCAGCTGACTCATCTTCTGCCGACTGATCTTCCAGCCACGAAGCCGCCAACAGCAGCACACCAAAGTGATCGGCAGGCGCATCGCTCAACGGCATGCCACGTGAACTCAGAAACGCACGCACATCCGCTTCGGTTGGACCGTTTGGCCACTGTGAAGCGTACGGCGGCACGCTGCACTCACTGCCCACGAACAGCGCGTTGTAATCCGCGGCCAGCGCCTGAGGATCGCTATTCTGTTGCAGACGGGTCAACAGTTCATCCTGCTCCAGCGGCCACTGGTCTTTCAGTTTGCCTTCACGCAGCACGGTGAAAAGCGGCACCAGCAGCGGATCTTGCGGCTGGCGGTTGAACAGCGAGCCGATGACGCGGCAGAGAATGGAAAACTCATTCATGCAACAGAATTCCTTGAGGCAAAAAGTTAAAAGTCTGCAAATTCAGCAATATGCTTCCCGGTACGCTGTTCGAGGAAATCGAGCAAGCGGCGTGGCGTGACATTTAACACGCGATCCTCGGGAAAATCCACTTCACGCGTAATACGGATGCAGTGTTCAAAGTGGCCCAGCGTAAAGGCAGTGTGGGAATCAGAACCAAAGGCCAGACGCCCGCCGGCATCGCGCACCGCTTCGGCGATGGCGCGGCAGTTAGGTTCACTGCCAGGTCGTGAATGGGTAAACGAGGAGTTGTTGATCTCCAGCGCGACATCATAATGCGCCGCCGCTTCAGCAATCGCGCGGATATCGACCGGGAATTTCGGATTGCCAGGATGCGAGATGATGTGCACCAGTCCACCGGCCATCGCCGCAATCATCGCTTCGGTGTGATGCGCTTTATCACGTGGCGCGTACACTGGCTCGTGGAAGCCTGCCACAATCAGATCCAGCGCATCCAGCATCGGGCCACTGCAGTCGATCTCGCCCTGCTGGTTTTTGATGTTGGCTTCAATACCGCGCAGCACGCCCACGCCATCGATCACGCGTGGCCAGATGCGCATATTGACGAAGTGCCAGTAATGCGGCGCATCCGCCATATCCGGACCGTGATCGGTAATAGCAAACAGCTTCAAGCCATTCTGCTTAGCCTGTACCACGTAATCGTGCAGCGTACTGTAGGCGTGGGTGCTGGCAACGGTGTGCATGTGCAAATCGACGGGATACATCCTCTTCTCCTGACAAAATGTGAATTAATAACCGCGTTGACGATCGACTAAACCGCCCGGCTGCTGACCTTGCTCCAAAGCAAGTATGGCACCCGCAATGAAATCCATCGCCTCGCCCGGCAATGTTATGGCAGCAGTATGTGGCGTGATTGTGACATGCGGATGCGACCAGAGCGGGTGATCCTTGGGCAAAGGTTCCGTCTGGAACACATCCAGCGCGGCACCTGCCAACTGGCCGCTATTCAGGGCCGCCAGCAAATCGGCTTCCACCACGTGCGCACCGCGCGCCATATTGAGGAAAAAGGCGCCGTGCGGCAGTACGCTTAGCACGTGCTCATCAATCAGGTTGGTGGTCTCCGGCGTGGTCGGCAGCAAATCAATCAGCACTTGCGTGCCATCGAGAAAGGCATTCAGCTGCTCGCGACCGTGGAAGGTTTGCACGCCTTCAATGGTTTTTGCTGAACGGCTCCAGCAGCGTAGCGGGAAGCCCCACTGACGCAGACTCTCCAGTACGCTGCGCCCCAGCACACCGGCACCCAGAATACCGATGGTAAAGTTCTCGCGTTCATAGCCCTTCAACTGCTGCCAGTGCGCCCGTTGCTGCTGTTGACGATAGTCGGCAAAACGACGGAACCAGCCCAACACGCACCAGTTGGCATACTCTTGCATCTGACGCGCCATTCCGGTGTCTTCTAAACGTATCAGCGGCACTTCATCGGACAGCATTTCCGGATGGGCGTGCAGTTGTTTAAGAATCTCATCCACGCCAGCGCCCATGGCGAATACGCCTTTCAACGGGCGTCCGGCGAGCATCTCTGTGGGCGGTGAACGCACGATGGCGTAGTCGGCCGGTGCATTATCACCCGGTTGCCAGTGGCGTACATTGACGCCCGGTATGCGTTGATGCAGTCCGTCAATCCAGCTCTGCGGATTGGATGAGGGGTGATACCAGATGATCTCCATACAGCTCTCCTTTTTTTCCTTCAGCCTCAGGCAAATACCTGTTGAGGGCAAGCAAAAACCTTAGGGTTAATGCAATTTCTCCCGTGATTAATTCCGAACGCTTCACATTTCCGCCCCCTTGGGGGGATAAGCGGCGGATAAGCGACTAAAGTTGTTCGAGTGGTCAATGCGTTAGCACACCACCTTTTCGGACAAGGAGAAAAACCGATGATAAAAAATGTCATATTCACGCCCGCGCGCCTCACCTTTTTACTGAGCGCTGCCCTGCTCGCGGGTTCTGCCGTTGCGCAGGCTGAAGATAACAGCCGCATGCTGAGCAACCAGCCCCAACCACCGGATATCCGTTTGGGGCCACTGTTTAACGCCGTGCAGCAGGCGAAATTTTATCCGGACCAGAAAACCTTTGCCGACGCGGTCCCGAAGTACAATCCCTCTTCGATTCTGGCCGACTGGCAGATGCAAAAGAGCCAGCGCAACTTCGACCTGAAGCACTTTGTTGACGCCAACTTCACCTTGCCTAAAGAGCAGGACAAATATGTGCCGCCTGCTGGGCAGAGCCTGCGTGAGCATATCAACGGTTTATGGCCGGTGCTGACCCGCTCCACGCCTAACGCCAGCCAGTATGATTCCCTGCTGCCGCTGCCTAAGCCTTACGTTGTACCGGGAGGTCGCTTCCGCGAAGTCTATTACTGGGATAGCTACTTCACCATGCTGGGTCTGGCGGAGAGCGGCCACTGGGATCGGGTGCAAGATATGGTGGACAACTTCGCCACCGAACTCGACAAATATGGCCATATCCCGAACGGCAACCGCAGCTACTATCTCAGCCGATCGCAGCCACCGTTCTTTAGCTTGATGGTCGATCTGTTAGCCACTCACAAAGGTGATGACGTCTATCGCCAGTATCTGCCGCAGTTGCAGAAAGAGTATGACTACTGGATGGCCGACAGCGACAAGGTCGCCGCAGGACAAGCCAGCAAGCGCGTCATCAAGCTCAGCGATGGCACCTTACTCAATCGCTATTGGGATGACCGCGATGCTCCGCGCACCGAATCCTGGCTGGACGATGTGAACACCGCCAACAAAGCACCGGACCGCAATAAACAGCAGGTTTATCGCGATCTGCGTGCTGGCGCGGCATCGGGCTGGGATTTCAGCTCACGTTGGTTTACCGATGCGCATAATCTGGCCTCCATCCGCACCACACAACTGGCACCCGTTGATCTCAATAGCCTGATGTTCCATCTGGAGCAGGTGCTGTCTAAGGCGTCCAAACTGGCGAAACAGGATGATAAGGCCAAACTGTTTGCTGCCGATGCTGAGAAGCGACAGGCGGCGATCAATCGCTATCTGTGGGATGCAAAACAGGGATGGTATGCCGATTACGACTGGCAGAAAAAACAGATCCACCCGCAGCTCACCGCGGCAACACTGTTCCCGCTGTATATGCAGGTCGCGAGTGAGAAACAGGCCGATCGCACGGCGAAAGCGGTAGAAAAACAGCTGTTAAAACCGGGTGGGTTAGTCACCACCGCGGTGAATAACGGTCAGCAATGGGACGCACCTAATGGCTGGGCACCGCTGCAATGGGTTGCCATTGAAGGCCTGGAGCATTACCACCAGCCCAAACTGGCGCAAGAGATTGGCCAGCGTTTCCTGCAAAACGTGCAGGCCACCTATGACAAAGAGCATAAGCTGGTTGAGAAGTACGTGGTGGAAGGCGCACAGCTGGGCGGCGGCGGTGGCGGGGAATACCCGTTGCAGGATGGCTTCGGCTGGACCAATGGCGTGACGCTAAAACTGCTGGATAAGTATTGCCCGAAAGATAAGACCTGTAATAACGCCGGGGATATCCCGAATATGCCAGCGTTAAGCGCGGGGAAATAAGCGCTTTAGACAGGGGCGGCCTAAGGG
>NZ_BBOC01000088.1:0-22544 GCF_001485335.1 Type-D symbiont of Plautia stali
AAGGCGCTGCCGTATGGCTCGCTGGGGGATGTCGAGAAAATGGTACCGCTGGTGCGCCTGGCGCGTGAACTGGGGGCGGACATCATCAAAGCCGATCCCACCGAGAATATCGACGACTTTCATCGTGTAGTTGAAGCGGCACGTTGCCCTACGCTGGTGCGCGGTGGCGGCAAAGGCGAACTGGGTGGCGTACTGGCAAAAAGTGCCGCGCTGATGGCGCAAGGGGCCAGCGGTATGGTGTATGGCCGCAACGTCTATCAGCACGATAATCCGTCGCGCGTGGTGAAAGCGCTCTTGGCCATCATCCATCAGGGTGCCAGCGGCCCAGATGCACTGGAAATCTATCAGCAGGGTTAAGCCTTACCTGCACCGGCGCTTAAGCGGTGCGCCGTCTTCGCCAGAAAAACGGAGTCGGAAATGAGTCAAATTCTTGGCATAGATGCCGGTAACACCATGATCAAAGCGGTACTGTTTGATCTTAGTGGTCGTGTGCTGTCAGTGGCAGAGTGCGCCGGTGAAACGCATCAACCACAGGAGGGTTACGCTGAGCGTCCGGTAGAAGATATCTGGCACGGCGTGAGCCAGGCGGTGAGCCGCTGCCTGCAACAGGCCGGAACTGATGCGCGAGAAGTGATTGCAGTGGGTGCCGCAGGCCATGGTAATGGGTTGTATGCATTGGATAAACAGCAACAGCCGCTGTTTGGTATTCAATCGATTGATCATCGCGCCATGGATACCGTGCAGGCGCTGGAAGCCAGTGGCGCGGATAAAGCAATCTATCAGTTATCGCTTCAGAAGCCGTGGCCCGCAGCCACACCGGTACTGATCAGTTGGATCAAACAGCATCAGCCGGATCGTTGGGCGCAACTCGGCCATGTGCTTTGCGCCAAAGATGTGATTGCGCATTTTCTCAGTGGCGCCATTAGCGCGGATTACTCCGATGCCGCTGGCGCCGGGCTGATTGACTACCGGCAACGCGATTACAGCCCGCAACTGATGGCGTTGTACGGAATTGAAGATGCTCTCACCCTGCTGCCACCCCTGCGTGAATCCTGTGATGTGGTCGGCCATGTTACCGTTCGCGCATCGCAACTGACCGGGTTACCGGCGGGTATTCCGGTGGTGGCGGGGATTTTCGATGTGGTAGCCAGCGCCATCGGCTCAGGCGTGGTGCAAACCGGTGACGCCTCAATAGTGGCGGGCACCTGGAGCATCAATCAGGTGGTGGTCGATAAACCTGATTATTTGCGCCCGGTGTTTATGAATTCGATCATCGAAAAAGACCGCTTTATGGCCATTGAGGCCAGCGCCACCTCGGCCGCCAATCTGGACTGGTTTCTACGTGAATTCGACGATGGCCGCAGCGGTCATGGCGCGGCCCGCAGCAGTGACACGGTCGCGCATGTCGAACTGAATACGCAGCTGCCGCTCTATCACCCCTACCTCTACTCCGGTCGCAAATCTGAACCTGCCAAAGCCGGTTTTTACGGTCTGGGCGGCTGGCACACCCGCGCAGATATGCTGTTTGCGCTGTTTGAAGGCGTGACGTTTGCGCATCGGGCACACATCGATCGCCTACGGGCAGCAGGCATTCCTTTCACCCATGCGACGCTTTCGGGTGGTGCGGCACGCAGTTGCATCTGGCCGCAGATGTTTGCCGATGTGCTGGGTATTCCCATTCGTGTAGCCGAGTGCAAAGAAACCGGTGCTTTAGGCGCCGCACTTTGTGCTGGTGTGGGTGTCGGCGTTTGGCCCAATCTGGCCGCTGCGGTAAAACAAGCGGTACAGATTACGCCCGGCGAACTGTTGCCCAGACCTGAACGTTTTGCCTTTCACGATGCACGGTATCGGATATTTAAAAAGCTCGAACTGGCGATGAGCGAAACGTGGCGCGAAGTTGGCTAATTTTACTGGTTTATTTTCAGCCGAGTGGTAATAGTGGCTGTTTCGTCAACGCAATAAGGATATCCCGTGCAAATCAATCAACTGCCGTTTGGTATTACCGACTGGAGCACCATCGAAAGCGAAACCCACCCCGGCGACGTAGGCTATGCCCTGTGGCGCACACAACGCTTTGGCGACATTCGCGTGCGCATGGTCGAGTATTCCACCGGGTATGTTGCTGACCATTGGTGCAGTAAAGGCCACATTCTGCTGTGCCTGGAAGGTGAAATGGTGACAGAACTGGAAGATGGTCGCACCTTCACCCTGACGCCAGGTGTCAGCTATCAGGTGGCGGATAACGCCGAGGCGCATCGATCTTCTACTCGCCAGGGTGCCAAACTTTTCATTGTTGATTGACTTCAGGCTGCTCAAAAAATGACAAGTCACGCGAACTGATGTACACTTGATGCATTACAATGTTCAAGTGAACATCGTCAGGAGGTTACATGTCTATGACATCTGCACTCAATCATACTCGTGGCGCGCGTGTGTTTGACCCTTCGCTGATCCCCCATGCTGACCCGTCATTTATGGATCAAATGGGGCTTCCCCGAAACCGATTGCAGGCACATAAGCTCATTACCGAAGGAATTGATGTCGGTATTGTGGTGCGCGCCGCAACAATTCTTAAAGCGACACCGATTGATGTGGCACAAATGGTGTCTATTGATCGTAATACCTATCGTCGGCGTGAGAAATCCGGCAGCCAACTTTCCGTTGACCAGGGCGCGCGCATCTATCAGGTATTTGAAGTACTGGATGCCGTCATTCACCTGTTTGGCGGCGATCCCGAAGTGGCGATGCAGTGGATGTATCAACCCGCACTGGCGCTGGATGGGGCGCAACCCATGGAAATGCTGAGCACGCCAGCAGGTTGCGACGCCATACTCACCTTGACGGGTCGCCTGGAACATGGAGTGATTGTGTAATGCCACAACGGAAGGAACCGGCTGAATCAACACGTATGTTTTATCGTTTAGTGAAAGAAGAATATGTAAGCCAGGCATTTAACGGTTATGGCGCGGAAAAATGGGGCGGCCGCTGGAATCCACCGGGTACCAAAGCGGTCTACCTCAGCAGTTCCAGAGCGTTAGCATTGCTGGAAACGGTGGTGCATGCAGGTAAAACACTGCTGGAACAGAATCGATTTGTGATCTTCACCCTGACGATCCCAGAGAGTGAAATCATTGCGCTGGATAGCAGCAAACTGCCGCGAGGCTGGGAGAAGTATCAGCAACAGGAAGCGACACAAGCCATCGGCGCGGCCTTTCTCAATCTGGAAAGTGGCTATCCGCTGCTGATGACCGTGCCGAGTATTTTAACCGGAGAAGATAACGCCCTTTTCAACCCCGATCATCCCTCTGCGGCGGACATCATCGCACACGCCACATCAACACCTTTTACCATCGATCGGCGTATCAAAGAATAGACTCAGGGCGCGCGAGGCACGCCCTGTAAGCATTATTTCGCCATCGCGTAGGCTGCGGTGAGGTCCACACGCTGCCAGAAGGATTGCTCAGTATTGCCCGACAACGGATAACCGTTTGGCAGCGCCGTTTTCACCATCAGGTTGCGGATCTGTGCATCAGACAGATGCGGCATGGCGGTTTTCAGCAAAATCTCCGCACCTTGCGGAACCTGTACCGGCGTGTTTTTCACATCCGCTTTTGGCAGGTTATAGCTCATGGTGAAGCGATAGAACGTCTTCATGTCTGGCGAACGATACGGATCATCTTTACCCGCTGTACGTGCACATTCAGCCAGCGAGGTGCCACACTCTTTCTCCAGTGCGGTGCGCAATTGGTCACGCGCTTCTTTGAACAGTACCTGGTAACGGGCATCGTTGAGGTAAGTGGCCACGTTGCGCTCTGCCACCATACGTGAACCCATCACATCCAGTGGGTAATGCACCCCCAATACCAGACGCGAATAACCATAGCGTGCACCGCGTGTCACCAGCGCTTCAAAACGTTCTGGCACCATTTCGGCCATTAATAAGGCATCGGTATAGCCGGTGTTGGTATGGCCGCTGGGGAAGGATCCGCCGTCAGCGGTATAGCGCACATTGTCTTTCACCACGACGTCATCGGGTACCAAATGGATAGTGTTGCCTTCGTGTAAGAAGGGACGAGGATAATTAAAATGTTTTTTGGCGGCGCTGGTGCTGACTTCACTGGCTTTGATCAGCGCAGCGGCTTTGCCGATTTCGCCTTTGTCATAGGCCGCCAGGAATGCTTTGCCGAGGCGTGGCCCCATGGCATCAGACAGGAAATAGAGGCTGCTGATGGCTTCAGCATCCTGCAACGCCTGGTGACGCACATTCTGTGTGGCGTTGAGGTTGATGCTGGTCACGGTGGCGCGACTGGCGTCCAGTACGCTGGCTGGCAAGGTGCTGAATCCCGACAGCAGTGCGATGCCAGCCTGCTGGTTCTGCTTAGCCTTGAAATCATAGCCACTGCTTTTCAGCCAGGCTTTATCGGCTTGCGTGCTGGTTTGCTTGGCTTTTTCCAGCAAATCACGTTTGAGCGTGGCGCTGTCACCTTGCAGATATTTGCGCTCCGCCTGCAGCGACTGCTGCTCAAGCTGGGTGTAACCCGGTGTCGCACCGGTAGATGTCTGCGCTGCCAGTGCGGCGGCTTGTGGCAGTGTCGTCGCGTGTGCCTGCTGAGCCAGCAGTAAAACCGTTGCAATCAGTGTGTAGCGGGTTTTCATTATTTTCCCCTGTTATCAGAACATTACCTTGCCGGGGAAATACGCTAGCACCCTGTTATGACAGATTTATTTCAATTACTTGCACTGATTTGAACAGTTTTGTACGCAAATTTGTGCCAGCGAGCCACAACCGCCGCCGTTATCGTTTTTGCACTGTGATTGCTGCACGTAACAGTTCTGTTGACACGCAGAGAGATCACATTTTGCTGCTACCGGCGTCAGTTGTGCCACCGGTGCTTTGCGATCTGGCTGCCACGGGGTTTGCGCCAGAGCGCTGACGCTCAAAAATAAGGTAAAGGCCAGTATCCACTTCATGGTGAACTCCTCTTCGCAACGCTTTAAAGAGTATGACGCCTTCCCGAACAAATACCATGGTGAAACTTTCGATTCAGATAAAGTCGCGAAAAGCGCTTTTTAGGTGCATGGCTTTGCTCCATCACAGTGCATGCCTGATTGAATGCCTTTTGCATTAATTCATATTTATCATTAATTTAACCCACATCACTTCGAGTGCAATCATTGGTACAAAAGTTGCAATGATCTACCAGTAGACAAAGGAGACGGTGATGAAAGCGATTGTAATTGGAGCGGGTATTGGTGGCATGAGCGCGGCGATCGCGTTGGAGAAAGCGGGATTTGAGACGGCGGTATTTGAAGCAGTTAAAGAGATGAAACCTGTCGGTGCCGCCATCTCTATCTGGCCAAACGGCGTGAAGTGCCTGAATGCGCTGGGTATGAAAGAGCCGTTGCGCGCACTGGGCGGCAACATGGCATTCATGGCCTACAACGATGGGCACAGCGGTAACACCCTGACCCGTTTTAGCATGACGCCGCTGGTGCAAAAGGTGGGCGAATACCCTTACCCGGTGGCACGCGCTGAGCTGCAGGCGATGCTGATTGATACCTATGGTCGTTCGCGCATCCAATTTGGCAAACGCGTCACACAAGTCGAGCAAACCGATGCCGGTGTGACGGCATGGTTTGATGATGGCACACAAACCCACGGTGACTTCCTGATCGCTGCCGATGGCACGCACTCGGTGATCCGCCACTATGTGTTGGGTGAAAGCGTTGAGCGCCGCTATGCTGGCTATGTTAACTGGAACGGCTTGGTGACCATCGATGAAAGCATCGCCCCGGCCGACCAATGGACGACCTTTGTGGGCGAAGGTAAACGTGTTTCTCTGATGCCGGTCAGCGATAACCGCTTCTACTTCTTCTTTGATGTGCCCTTGCCTAAAGGCCTGCCAGAAGATCGTTCGACACTCAAAAACGATCTGCGCGGTTACTTCGAGGGCTGGGCCGATCCGGTGCAACGCCTGATAGACAACATTAACCCAGACACCACTAACCGCGTGGAAATTCACGATATCGAACCTTTTAGCCATTTTGTCAAAGGTCGCGTGGCGCTGCTGGGTGATGCGGCGCACAGCACCACACCTGATATCGGTCAGGGCGGTTGTGCGGCGATGGAAGATGCGGTGGTGCTGGCACAGACGCTGGCCTCGCACTCGTTAGGCATTGAAGATGCGCTCCTGCGCTACGAAGCGCGTCGCGTAGAGCGCACTAAAGACCTGGTGCTAAAAGCACGCAAGCGTTGTGATGTCACGCATGCGAAAGATGCGGAAGTTACCGCCGCGTGGTATGCAGACCTGAAAAATGAAACCGGCGAGCGGGTGCTGGCCGGTATGTGTGACACCATTGAAGGTGGACCGCTGGGTTAAGTACGATCGGGCGGCCTGAAGGTCGCCCCTACTCTAAGCCGCGATTTTTCAGCATTGGGCCAATCTCCGGTGCTTTACCGCGCCACGCCAGCCATAAATGCTGCAGATCGCTGCTGTTTCCACGGGAGAGAATGTGTTCCCGGAACTGTTGGCCATTTTCGCGGGTTAAGCCGCCTCGCTCCTCAAACGCCTGATAGCCATCATCGGCCAGCATCTGTGTCCAGATATAGGCGTAATAACCGGCGGCGTAGCCTCCTCCCCAAATATGACGGAAATAGCTGGAGCGATAGCGCGGCGGCACCGCTGCCAACGCGATGTTTTCTGCGGCCAACGCCTGAAGCTCGAAGTGGCTGACATCCTGCGGATTATCGTGGGTCGTCAGTGAATGCCACTGCAGATCAAGCAGCGCGGCGGCCAGCAACTCCGTCATGTCATAGCCTTTATTGAATTTAGAGGCCTTGACCATCTTTTCTCGCAGTTCGACCGGCATCGCTTCACCGCTCTGATAATGACGCGCATAGTTGGCAAAGACCGCTTCATGGCTGGCCCAGTGCTCGTTGATCTGCGAAGGAAACTCGACAAAATCACGCGGCGTATTGGTACCAGAGAGGCTCGGGTAGCGCTGCGTCGCGAATAAACCGTGCAAGGCGTGACCAAATTCATGGAACAGAGTGATCACCTCATCCCAGTTAATGAGTGCGGGTTGCCCTGGCTGCGGTTTGGTGTAATTACAGACGTTATAGATCACCGGTTGAGTGCCGAGCAGCGTGGTCTGATCGACGAAGTTGCTCATCCAGGCACCTCCGCTTTTATTGTCACGCTTAAACAGATCGGTGTAGAACAGCGCTAACGGAGCATCATCCGCATCAAAGATTTCGTATACGTTGACGTCAGGATGATAAACCGGCAAGTCGTGACGCTGCTCAAATCGGATACCAAACAGTTGGCTCGCCGACCAGAACACGCCTTTCTCCAGCACGCTGTTGAGTTCAAAGTAAGGGCGGATTTGGCTCTCATCCAGCGCATACTTCGCTTTACGTACCTGCTCAGCGTAGAAATTCCAGTCCCACGCACGCAGCGGGAAACTGTGGTGCTGCTGCTCAATCAATTGTTGGATGTCTGCCGCTTCACGCTCGGCACGTGCCCGGGCTGCTGGGACGATGTTGCGTATAAAATCAAACGCCGCATCCGGCGTCTTCGCCATCTGATCCTGCATGCTCCACTCAGCATAGGTGTTGAAGCCCAGCAGTTTCGCCTGTTCCGCGCGCAGCTGCGCCATACGTAAGACAATGGCGCGCGTGTCGTTATCATCGCCCTGTTCGCTTCGCGTCAGTGCTTGATTAAACAGCGCCTCACGCGTGGCGCGGACTTCAAGTGACTGCAATGCCGGTTGTTGCGTGGTGTTTTGCAACGGAATTAGCCACTCGCCGGCTAAGCCGCGCGCTTCGGCAGCGGCTTTGGCGTGCGCCAGTTCTTCTTCAGTCAATCCTGCCAACGCTGCGGGGCTGCTGACGGTATAGGCACCCGCTTTGGTGGCCGCCAGCAGTTTGTTGCCAAAGCGCGTACTCAGCGTAGCCAACTCTTGATTACAGGCACGCAACTGCTGTTTATCTGCATCACTCAGGCTGGCACCGGCGAGCTGGAACTGCTGCCAGGTGACCTCCACTAAGCGCATCGACTCGGCATCTGGGCACGCTGATCCACGATGCTGATAGACGCTGTCGAGACGAGCGAACAGCTGACTGTTGAGATGAATTTCATCGCTAAGCGCAGTGAGCTTTGGCGTGATTAACTCGTCAATCTCCTGCAGGCGATCGCTGGTATTGGCGGAGGTCATAGCACCGAACACCTTTTCAACGCGATTCAACAGTTGTCCGCAGCGCTCCAGCGCTTCGTAGGTATTGGCGAAGGTGGCAGGCTCAGGGTGGTTGGCAATCGCCGCGACTTCCTGACGCTTTTCTTCAATGCCCGCTTCCAGCGCAGGTAAAAATCCTCCTCCTGGATGAGGTCAAATGGCGGGGTTTGATACGGTAACGTACTGGCGGTGAAAAACGGATTTGCTCGTGAAGTCATTATCGCTCCTGATAATCAGCAACGCCGCAACCGGTGCGGCGGGATGTTTCTATCCTGGCAGCTTCAACGCCGCTCAACAACCGCCTTGCTGGCGCTGATACACACTAATGATCTCGCCAGCTACCGCTACTGCGATCTCAGCCGGCAATTTTCCTTTCACGTCCGGTAGACCTAACGGACAGCGCAATCTTTCCAGCGCGTCAGCGGCAATGCCCTTGCCCGACAGGCGATAGCGAAAACGTTGTGCCTTGGTGGCAGAGCCAATCACCCCGAGATAGCGAAAATCCCCGCGACGTAATATCGCTTCACTCAGCGCAAAATCCAGCGGATGGTCGTGTGTCATCACAATGAAATAGCTGTCAGGCGCAGCCTCTATAACGCAGTCGATCGGGTCTTCAACCTGACACACCGTGACACCTGGCGGAACCGCCCGAAACAGTGCGGCACGGCTATCAATCCAGGTGATTTTGCAGGGTAAGGTGGCCAACAGATTGACCAGCGCTTGCCCCACATGCCCCGCACCATATACCTGAATCTCAGGCTGCTGTTGCATTAGCGGCTCAAACAGCAGCGTGGCATGACCGCCACAGCACTGACCGAGACGCGCCGCCAGTGCGAACTCTTCGGTGCGCGGTTGCAGGCTACGTTGCTGCAGCATCTCTCGCGCCAGCGCAATACACTGGTATTCCAGATGGCCGCCACCAATGGTGAGAAAAGTGTCGCTGGCACTGACCACCATCTTGCAGCCGCTGTCACGCGGCACGGAACCCCGCTGGCTCAGCACGGTGATTAATACGCAGCTTTCACGCTGCTCTCGCAGCGCGTGCAATACGGCGATCCAGTCATGGTAAATCATCACTCGCTCCCGAGAGGCGCTGTACACCCCAGAAAACCCGCTCCGGTGTGGCTGGCGCATCCAGCTGTGGATGACGCCGATAGTTATCCACGCTGGCAACCGCATCCTGCAATGCGCACCATACCGCGATGCCCAACATAAACGGTGGTTCCCCAACGGCTTTCGAGTGGAAAACCGTGTCCTGTGGATTTTTGCGGTTCTCTACCAGCGTTACGCGCAGATCCTGTGGCACATCGCTGATCGCCGGAATCTTGTAACTCGCGGGGCCATCGGTGAGTAATTTTCCTTGGTCGTTCCATACCAACTCTTCGCAGGTTAACCAACCCATGCCCTGCACAAAGCCGCCCTCCACTTGCCCGATATCCAGCGCGGGGTTCAGAGAAGCGCCCACATCATGCAGAATATCCGCACGCAGCAGCCGATACTCGCCGGTAAGCGTGTCCACCAGCACTTCGCAGCACGCCGCGCCGTAGGCATAGTAATAGAAAGGTTTGCCGCGCCCGGCCTGACGATCGTAGTGAATGCCGGGCACTTTGTAGAAACCGGTGGCCGATAACGGCACCTGATTCAGCCAACCCTGCTGTGCCACCTGCGCAAAGGTAAAGTGCTGTCCCGGCACACGCACAATGCCATTGCTAAAGTGAACGTCATCAGCTGAACACTGGTGTAAGCGACACAGCATCTCGGTTAAGCGATCGCGTAATATCTGTGCGGCATTCTGCGCTGCTTTACCGTTGAGATCGGCCCCGCTGGAAGCAGCGGTCGGTGAAGTATTGGGGACTTTACCGGTATCGGTTGCCGTGACCTGAATCTGGCTGATATCAATTTGCAGCACCTCTGCCACAATCTGCGCCACCTTAGTATTCAAGCCCTGACCCATCTCCGTCCCGCCATGGTTCAGTTGCACCGTGCCATCGGTATAGATCAGGATGAGCGCTCCCGCCTGGTTGAGAAAGCTGGAGGTAAAGGAAATCCCAAACTTGACCGGCGTCAGAGCCAGGCCTCGTTTCATAAAGCGTTGGCTGGCGTTAAAGGCGGTGATCTCAGCGCGTCGTTGCGCATACTCACTGCTGGTTTCCAACTGCGCAGTCATCTCTTGCAGCAGGTTGTCTTCAACCTGCTGATGATAATGGGTAACATTGCGGTCGTGTTTGCCGTAGTAGTTGCGTTTGCGCAGTTCGAGCGGGTCAAGCCCACGTTCGCGGGCGATATGATCCATGATCTGCTCGATGGCTACCATCCCTTGTGGCCCACCGAAACCGCGATAGGCGGTGTTGGAGGCGGTATGGGTGCGACAGCGGTAACCGGTGATTAGCGCATCGCCAAGGTAATAGGCGTTATCTGCGTGGAACATCGCACGATCGACAATCGATCCGCTAAGATCGAGCGAATAACCGCAGTTGCCTGCCAGATCGATTTTGACACCGCAAAAAATGCCCTGATCGTCAAAGCCGACATCGTAACGCACATAGAAAGGATGGCGCTTACCGGTGATGCGCATATCATCCCGGCGTGCGAGGCGCATTTTCACTGGCCGACGCAACTGCCGGGCTGCAATGGCACATAAGCACGCCACGCCGGCCGCTTGCGTTTCTTTCCCCCCAAAGCCCCCACCCATTCGGCGCATATCAATGGTGACTTTGTTCATGGTGATATTCATCACTTCAGCCACCAGCTTTTGCACTTCCGTGGGGTTTTGCGTCGAGGAGTAAACCTGCAGCGTGTCATCCTCACCGGGGATCACCAGCGCAACCTGGGTTTCCAGATAAAAATGCTCCTGACCACCTATGTGAAACTCGCCCTGAATACGATGTGGCGCACGCGCCAGCGCGGAATCCACATCACCACGCTGGTGAATATGCGGCTGTTGTACGAAGTGCTGTTTCTCCAGCGCTTCACGCACATCAAGAATGGCGGGCAGAGGCTGATATTCAATAATTGCCGCCGCTGCGCCCGCACGCGCCGCTTCCGGGGAGTCTGCTGCCACCGCAATCACGATTTGTCCCAGATATTCGACGCTATCTTGCGCCAGCAACGGATCGCCTGGTTCAAGCGGACCGACATCGTTCAGTCCGGGCACATCGCGCCACGTCAGCACGCTGACCACGCCGGGGATCGCATAGCAGGGCTGCACATCGATATGTGTGATGCGGGCATGTGCATGTTCACTCAAGCGCGGGCAAAGATGCAGTAAGCCCGGCAAGTCGGGTTTGTCATCGATGTAACAAGCTTCGCCGGTGACATGTTTGTCGGCACTTTCATGCTTTTGACTGCGTCCGACACCGGTTTTCATCTCAGTAGCGAACTGGCTTTTCAGCAGCGTTTCGGTCAGCTCGGGTCGGTTATGAGACATAACGCGCCACCTCCGTGATAGTCAGTTCGCCCGTGATCTGGGCGTAATAGCGGCGCAAGAGATTGCGCGCCACCTGCAAGCGATAGTCTGCGCTGGCGCGAAAATCGCTCAAGGGCTGAAAATCCTGACTGAGTGCAGCGCAGGCTTTTTCGATACTGGCTTGATTTAATGGCATCCCATTCAACGCGTCTTCAGCAGCCAGAGCACGTTTTGGGGTGGCGGCCATGCCACCAAAGCCCAGTCGTGCTTGCTCTACCACGCCGTCTTCCACCTGAATGTTGATGGCGACAAACACCGCAGAGATATCATCATCCAGTCGTTTAGCCACCTTCCATGCGCTAAAGTCATGTGACACCGTCACTTTTGGAATGATGATGGAGTGAATAAACTCCCCCGCCTGCAGCACCGTTTGCCGATAGCCGATGAAGAACTGGTCGAGTGGCACCTCACGCATCACTTTTCCTTTCTGCAGGGCCAAACGCGCATTCAACGCCAGCAGCATCGGCGCACAGTCGCCAATCGGTGAAGCATTACCGATGTTGCCGCCCAGCGTGCCCTGATTGCGAATTTGCAGTGACGCAAAACGCTCCAGTGTGGCGCTAAAAGCCGGGATTTTGTCGGTCAGGAAGTGGTAACAGAGATGCAGCGGCGCGGCCGCTCCCAGCCGGAACGTGTCCTCATCTTCGCTGCACTCGGCTAATTCCTGCACCTGCTCTAAGGCGATCAACAATGGCAGACGTTGATACTGCTGGGTAATTTGCAAAGTCAGATCAGTGCCGCCCGCCAGCAAACGCGCGTCAGGATGCTGCTCATACAGCGCGGCTAACTGCGCCAGCGTTTTTGGCACAAAACAGCGGCTGCCGTTGGCTTCAAGGGTTTGCACTTCTGTGTTGTTCAATGCCTGAAGCCGCTGTACCAGCGCGGTTTCATCAGCTGTAAATGCATCTGCTACTGGCTGCTCACACGCCTGCTGCGCCGCTGCCATAATCGGTCGATAGCCGGTACAGCGGCACAGATTGCCCGCCAGCGCCTGTTCGGCATGGTGCGGATTCCAACCTTGACTGTTTTTTTGCAAGGTAAACATGGACATGATAAACCCCGGCGTACAATAACCGCATTGCGAGCCGTGGCAATCCACCATGGCCTGCTGCACACTGTGCAGTTCACGCCCCTGCTTGAGATCTTCTACGGTAATCAACTGTTTGCCTTGTAAACTGCTCACCAGTGTCAGGCAACTGTTGACCGTTTGATACTGCATGCGCCCCGCTACCACTTTACCCAGCGTTACCGTGCAGGCACCACAGTCTCCTGACGCGCAACCTTCCTTGGTGCCGCGCCGCTGCTGCTGATTGCGCAGGTAATTGAGCACCGTGAGATTGGGGTCTAAAGCCGTCTCGGTGATCAGGCGGTTGTTGAGCAGAAACTGGATCATGCGGTTATCTCCTCGCCATGCCGCTGCCAGACGGGTTTGCCACTCAGCCAGGTTTGGGCAATATTGCGGTCATCGCCCAGCGTCATCATGACAAACAGGCGTTCCCAGATGTCTTTACTGTTGGCACTGCGTAATTTTTGCAGCGGTGACACCGCCGGATCGAGCACCACAAAATCGGCCTCTTTGCCGGGATTGAAGTTACCAATTTTGTCATCTAAATCGAGCGCATGCGCCCCGCCCAGTGTGGCGTGGTAGAAGGCTTCACAGGCACTGAGTCGGTATTGTTGCAACTGCCCAACTTTGTAAGCCTCCCCCAGGGTTTGCAGCATATTAAAAGTGGTACCTGCGCCGACATCGGTTCCGATACCCATGCGCACACCCTGCTGCCAGCAGCGTTTGATGTTGAACAACCCGCTGCCGAGGAACAGATTGGAGGTGGGGCAGAATGCGATGGAGGAATCGGTATCGTGCAGGCATTGCCATTCGCGATCTTCCAGATGCAGGCAATGCGCAAACACACTGCGCTTACCGGTCAGTTGATGCTGGTGATACACATCAAGGTAGCCGTCGTGCTCTGGGAACAATTCGTTCACCCAGGCAATTTCCTGCTGGTTCTCACTGAGGTGTGTGTGCAGCCAGGTGTCAGGGAACTCTTCACGCAGCTGACGTACCTTCTCCAGCAGCGCCGGTGATGACGTTGGCGCGAAGCGCGGCGTCAATGCATAACTAAGCCGACCACGCTGGTGCCAGCGCTCAATCAGTTCCCGGGTATGCTGATAACTCTCTTCGGGGGTTTCAGTCAGATACTCTGGCGCGTTGCGATCCATCATCACCTTGCCAGCAATCAATCGCATATCGAGCTTTTCCGCCGCGCTGAACAAGGCGTCAACGGACTGTTTATGAACGGTGCCAAACACCAGCGCACTGGTGGTGCCATTCGCCAAGAGCTGCTGCAAGAAGAAGGTGGACATCTGCGCAGCGTGGTCCGGGCAGTGATATTGGCTCTCGACCGGGAAAGTGTATTGGTTCAGCCACTCCAGTAGCTGCTCGCCAAAGGCTCCAATCATCTCTGTTTGCGGATAGTGGATGTGGGTGTCGACAAAGCCCGGCACGATGAGTTTACCGCGCAGATCGATCACCTGAGCGGCATCAACGCGCCCTTCAGCGATCTCCCAACTTTCCAGCGCGACCACTTTGCCATCACGCAGCGTTAGTAGGCCATCTTCGAGATAGCGTGCATTGGCCGCAATCTCATCGGGCTGTGCAGCCAGGGCGGTGAAGTCAAAGAAGCTGGCGCGCAGCAGGGTTTCAGAGGCGTAAGGCATAAAAGTTCCTTGATACATGTCATTGCAGATAATTGCCTTGAAAGTTAATTGCAAGGGACATGCCAAAGCTTAGAACAAAAAATACTGTTCTATTTCAATAAAATAGGTGACTTTTGTTGAATTTGAGGGCAGGATCAATTCGCAAACGAATGCGCAACCGTTTGCTGACAATGGCAAACGGTTGCTATTGGTGATGAAAGTGTAAATCGCAGAGATAACGTAGTAAGACCCGTGATTTTTTGCGCAATACCGGTGCAATAGCGCACTCTTTTTGTGCACGAAGAATCCTGCAACACACCAGTCAGGCTTTTCATGAGCATGGTGTCAGGGTTAATGCTAAGGTGTGGCAGAGAACCTGAAATCGTTTAAGGAACAGTGAGATGATTATTTTTGTTACCGGCGCTACTGCTGGTTTTGGTCAAAGTATCACCCGCCGCTTCATTGCTACAGGTCACAAGGTGATCGCCAGCGGACGCCGCGCTGAGCGTTTAAAAGAGCTGAAAGATGAGCTTGGCGACAATCTGTATACCGTTCAGTTGGATGTGCGCAATCGTGCTGCTATCGATGAAGCCATTGCAGCTCTGCCCGCTGAGTGGCGCGATATTGATGTGCTGGTGAACAACGCTGGCCTGGCGTTGGGTGTTGAACCGGCGCACAAAGCCAATATCGAAGACTGGGAAAATATGATCGACACCAACAACAAAGGCTTGGTGTACATGACTCGCGCGGTACTGCCTGCCATGGTGGAGCGCAATGTTGGTCATATCGTCAACATTGGCTCCATCGCGGGGAGCTGGCCTTACCTGGGCGGTAACGTGTATGGCGCAACCAAGGCCTTCGTCCGTCAGTTCAGCCTCAACCTGCGCACTGATTTACACGGCACGGCGCTGCGTGTTACCGATATTGAGCCTGGTTTAGTAGGTGGCACCGAGTTCTCCAACGTGCGTTTCAAAGGTGACGATGGTCGCGCCGATGCGGTTTACGAAGGCACTACCGCACTGACCGCGGAAGACGTGACTGAAGCCGTTTACTGGGTAACCACCCTGCCTAAACACGTTAACATCAATACATTAGAGATTATGCCCGTGGCCCAGACCCTCGCGGGTTTGAAAGTGCATAAAGGCTAAACGATGCCCAAGGGCGCACTGCCGTGTGCCCTATGCGCGACCCCATCCCGTGACGATAATCAGCATCCCGCAGAATGCCACCAGCGCGCCAACCCAATCCCAGGTACTGAGCTTTACGCCATCCACCACGCGCAGCCAGATGAGTGCTGTCATCACGTAGACACCGCCGTAGGCCGCGTACACACGTCCACTGGCGGCCGGGTGCAACGTCAGCAGCCAGACAAACAGGGCGAGGCTCGCAGCAGCAGGGATCAATAACCATGCTGTCATGCCTTTCTTCAACCACAGCCACGGCAAGAAACAGCCAACAATTTCGGCAATCGCAGTGATAAAAAACAGCAACGTGGTTTTCACCAGCATAAAAATGTTCACTCCAGGTTAAACAAACGGCTCACCGCTGGTGAGTAAAGAAGCAGCGATGATATACTAACGCCCATGGTTGTGACAGCCGACCAAGCGGCTGTGCTGGTGTTAACTTAAGGAAATGACAATGAAAAATCTGTTTTCTGCCCTGCTGGCTGCCGTATTGACTTCCAGCGTGCTGCTGACCGCGCCATTGGCTGTGGCTAAAACTGACCGCGTGATCATTGAAGATGGTAACAGTGCTGCCAGCAATGAAGCGGCACGTCAAAGCCAGCAACAATGGAATGACACGAAAAATCTGCGCGGTAAGGTCAATACGCGTGTGGAGAAAGAGTTTGATAAAGCGGACAAAGCTTTTGATACCCGTGACGCCTGTGAAAAGAGCTACAACGTGAACGCCTATTGGGAACCCAATACCCTACGTTGCCTTGATCGCCGCACTGGGCGTACTGTCGCACCTTAATTCGCTGTTGCTGCTATAGTTTTCATGGGAATTCAGAACCAAGGAGAGTGTGATGAAAAAACGTAATGCCGTTGTATTGATGGCGATGCTGGCCCTGCCAGTATTGGCCCAAGCATCCTGTGAAAGCGTTAAAGCCGATATCAGTAAGAAGATTGTTAATAATGGCGTGGCCGAATCGGACTTCTCGCTGGATATCGTCCCCAATGACCAGGCCGATCAGGCTGGCGGTCAGGTGGTGGGCCACTGCGAGAATGATACTCAGAAAATCGTCTACAAGAAGAATGGCCGTGATGCGGAAAGCAATGTTCCGGCCAGCGCAGGCAGCTCACAAGATACCCCTGCACAGTAATGCTTACCGGGCGGCACTCAGCCGCCCTTTTCTATTCGGCTTCCGGCCTTTGGCGTGGCATCAGCCATGCAATCCACAGTGTCAGCATGGCAATCAGCAGCGCGACCACAAACACCCAATGCAGTGACGTGGCAATCTGACCAATCCAGTTATGCAGCGTGCCTTCCGGCAGTGCCTGACGGCTCTCATGCGACATGATTTTTTGCATCGGATCGTCAGCCTGCGGCAGACGCAGTGCAAGGTTGAAATTCAGCACCGCTCCCATCAGCGCCGTGCCCACCGCCGAACCCAGCATGCGGCTAAACATGATTGATGCAGTACAGATGCCGCGAATTTCGTAGTGCGCATGGTTCTGCACCGAGACCAGGAAAGTGGTGCTGGTCATACCCATGCCAGTGCCAATCACAAATGCCGTGAACCCCGCCTGCATAATTGAGCTGTCGGCGCGTAACAACAGCAACAGTGCACTGCCCGCGATGAGTAAAAAGGCCCCCAGTTGAGCAGTGAAGCGATACGAGGTGACCAGCATTAATCTGCCACTGAGGGTACTCGCCAGCGGCCAGCCAATGGACATCATCGCCAGCGCACTTCCCGCCTGCAACGGCGTGCCACCGTTAATTCCTTGGATCCACGTTGGCAGAAAAGCGCTGATGCCCATCATGGTGGCGCCAATAATCAGATTTCCGGCATTGCCCGCCACAATCAATCGGCTACGCCAGATGGCCAAGGGAAACAGCGGCGCGGCAGCACGCTGTTCGTGCTGCTTCAATTGCCAGCCGGCCAACAGCGCTAATAGCAGAAATGCCAACAGCCAGTAACCCAGTGCATCCGCTTGTAACAGCGCCACCAACAGTGCCGTGACGCAGATCATCAGCCAGCAGCTGCCGGTGAGATTGAGCTTCGCGCCTGTGTGATGTTCGCGCGCGGGCAGGAATTTTGCCAACAGAAAGATGGAGAACAAACCGATCGGCACATTTATCCAGAAAATGACTGACCAATTAAAATGCTGTACCAGCCAGGCGCCACTTAAGGGTCCGATGATGGCCGCCACGCCCCACACGCTTGAAAGCCAACCCTGCACGCTGGCGCGTTCGCGGGGTGAGTAGATATCGGCCACGATGGTGGTGGTGAGCGGCATAATCGCCCCGGCACCCAGGCCCTGAAACGCACGGAACAGAATCAGCCACGTCATGGTATGCGCAAACCCGCACAGCACCGAACCGATGAGAAACAGCGAGACACCAATGAAAAATAACCGTTTCCGCCCCCACATATCCGCCAGTCGACCGTATAAAGGTACGCTCACGGCCTGAGTCAGCAGATAGATAGAGAATACCCAGCCGAACTGCGAAAAACCGCCAAGTTCAGCAATGATCGTAGGCATAGCGGTAGCAACGATGGTGACTTCGATCGCCGCCATAAACATGGCTAACATGCAGGCGATGAGGATCCAGTGGCGATGTTCCGTATTCAATTGTGCAGTTTCAGTCATACGTCTCCCTTTTTTACCTTCAAGGCTAGCTGATTTTCCACCAGATGAGTTTCCTCTGCGTGCTTCCATTTGTGACAACGTCACCCATATCGATGAATTTTTTTTATTGTTGGATGATGCCTTATTTCATGCGGGTTCACCGCATTTTCGCCTCTTTTCTATCTGCCTGATTTTAACGTAAAAACTGGCGCATTACGGTAAGCATTGCTATAGCTTTTAAAGCCTCTTTCCAGTTATTCACTGAGAAAGAAGTCAGAAAGAGTCATTTTATCTGCATTTTGACAGGGTGAAGGATTTTCGTACGCAACGTCTTAGGCGTTACGCTGACATCCTGAGAATGGCACCACCATATCAAACGAATTTTTGAATCAGGGAGACACTTGCATGCAAAATGCATCGCTCGTCCGCCGAACCGGGCTGGCACTGCTGGCCATTGTTGCGGTGATTGCGCTGCTGGTTTGGGGCATCGGACTCAATACCCTGCGTGACCGTAAAGAAGACCTGATTTACCTGGGTCAGCAGCATCTATTTTTGGTTTTCTGGTCGATGTTCTTCGCACTGCTGGTCGGCATTCCCAGCGGGATCTTACTGAGTCGCCCCTTTGCTCGCCGTTGGGCTGAGTATGTGATGCAGATTTTCAATGTCGGTAATACCCTGCCTCCGCTTGCCGTATTGGCGCTGGCGATGGTGATTGTCGGCATTGGTGATCGTCCGGCATTGATCGCCCTGTTCCTCGCTTCATTACTACCGATTGTGCGCAATACCTATGCCGGCTTAAGCGCGGTGCCGCCGTCGCTGATTGAAGCCGCCAACGGTATCGGCATGACCAAATTCCAACGTTTGATGCAGGTGGAAATCCCCAATGCCTTGCCGGTCATTCTGGCTGGTGTGCGTATCGCCACAGCGATTAACGTGGGTACTGCGCCGCTGGCATTTCTGATTGGTGCCAGCAGCTATGGCGAACTGATTTTCCCTGGCATCTATCTCAATGACTTCCCAACCCTGATCCTCGGTGCAGTGGCAACAGCGCTGTTTGCCCTGATCCTCGATATGCTGCTGGCAGCATTGGGACGTTTCCTCAGCCCGCACTCTGCGGCTTAACACAAGGAGCTAAGTGATGGGTAAGATGCATTGTTTAACACGCTGGGCCAGGCACACTGCGCTGGCACTGGCCGCCACACTGGCTATCAGCCAGACCGCTGCGGCAGCCACACCGATTGTCATGGCCACCAAGAGCTTTACCGAACAGCACATTCTTTCCGCGATGACGGTAATGTGGCTACAGAAGAAGGGTTTTCAGGTGGTGCCGAAAACCAATATCGCCACCACCATTGGTCGCAATGCGATGATCAATAAACAGATTGATATGACCTGGGAGTACACCGGTACGTCTCTTATCATCTTTAATCACATCAATAAACCGATGTCCTCTGAAGAAGCCTATAAAACGGTGAAACAGCTTGATGCCAAACTCGGTTTAATCTGGCTCGATCCTGCGCCCATGAACAACACCTACGCTTTTGCTATGACGCGTGCCCGCGCTGACAAAGAGGGTATCAGCACCATGTCGCAGCTGGTGGCGAAGCTGGAAGAGATACGCAAGAACGATCCCGATCATAACTGGAAGCTGGGGCTGGATTTGGAGTTCTCTGGACGTTCCGATGGCCTGAAACCGCTGCAGAAAGCCTACAACATGCCGCTGGATCGCCCGCAAATTCGTCAGATGGACCCCGGCCTAGTCTATAACGCTGTGCGTGATGGCTTTGTCGATGCGGGCTTGATTTACACCACCGATGGTCGCGTAAAAGGCTTTGAACTCAAAGTTCTGGAAGATGACAAACACTTCTTCCCAAGTTACAACGTCACGCCAGTGGTGCGCCAAGACGTACTCGACAGCCATCCCGGCCTGGAAGCGGCACTGAATCAACTCTCGCCTTTAATCACTGATGAAGCGATTACCGAGATGAACAAACGTGTCGATATTGATCACCAGTCCCCTGAGCAGGTGGCGCGTGATTTCCTGAAATCTAAAAACCTGCTGTAAGGAGGCATCATGGATACTTTGCATTACATGATGGGCAATTGGCATACCTTGATGGCTCTGACCTGGCAGCATACCTGGTTGGTGCTGGTGGCGGTCGGATGCGCCATCATCGTTGGCGTCCCTCTGGGCATTTTGATTGTGCGATTTAAATGGCTGGCTACCCCGATTCTTGGCATTGCCACTATTGTGCTCACCATTCCTACCATCGCCCTGTTTGGCCTGATGATCCCCCTGTTCTCGATGATTGGTCAGGGCATTGGTGCGCTCCCCGCCATTTGTGCGGTGTTTCTCTACTCGTTACTGCCGATTGTGCGCAACACCCACACAGCACTGGAGAATTTGTCGCCGGGTTTGCGCGAAGCAGGTCGCGGCATTGGCATGACCTTCTGGCAGCGCTTGCGCTGGGTCGAAATCCCTATGGCATTGCCAGTGATTTTTGGCGGCATTCGTACTGCGGTGGTGATGAACGTTGGCGTAATGGCGATCGCCGCCGTGATTGGCGCAGGCGGTCTGGGTCTGCAACTGCTTGATGGCATTAGCGGCAGCGACGTGCGCATGTTAATTGCGGGCGCACTGATGATTTGTTTGTTAGCAATTGTACTTGATTGGCTACTGCACCGTTTGCAGTCGGCGCTGACTCCTAAGGGGATTCGATAATGATAAAGCTGGAAAACCTGACGAAAACCTTTACGCAGAAGAACGGCACGTCCTTTAACGCCGTCGATAACGTTAGCCTGGAAGTGCCCGCCGGTGAGATGTGTGTGCTACTCGGCCCTTCTGGCTGTGGCAAAACCACCACCTTAAAAATGATTAACCGTTTGATCCCAGCCAGCAGCGGCAAGATTATGATTAACGGTGAAGATACCAGCGGACAAGATACCGTGACGCTGCGTCGTAATATTGGCTACGTCATCCAACAGATTGGTCTGTTCCCGAACATGACCATTGAAGAGAACATTACGGTAGTACCGCGCATGCTGGGCTGGGATAAGAAGCGCTGCCGTGAGCGTGCGACCGAGTTGATGAGCATGGTGGCACTGGACCCAACTAAATTTCTCCACCGCTATCCGCGTGAGATGTCGGGTGGACAGCAGCAGCGTATCGGCGTGATCCGTGCATTGGCCGCTGATCCACCGGTGTTGCTGATGGATGAGCCTTTCGGTGCCGTCGACCCGATTAACCGTGAAGTGATTCAGAATGAATTTCTGGAGATGCAGCGTCAGTTGAAAAAGACCGTGATGCTGGTGAGCCACGATATTGATGAAGCACTGAAACTGGGTGACCGTATTGCGGTATTTGGTCAGGGTAAGATTGTGCAGTGCGCGAGCCCAGATGAATTACTGGCAAAACCGGCCAATGATTTTGTCGGTTCGTTTGTCGGACAGGACCGTACCCTGAAGCGCCTGCTGTTAGTCCAGGCGGGAGATGTTACCGATCAGCAGCCGACCATTACCGTGCAGCGCAGCACCCCACTGCTCGATGCTTTTGCCACCATGGATGACAATGATATGCGTTCTGTCACTGTGGTTGATGAAGACGGTAAGCCACTGGGCTTTGTGAAACGCCGCGAAGCACGAGGTGCAACCGGCCGCTGCGAGGAGATGCTGCATACCTTTAAGGTGACAGGGAAAGCGGAGGAGAATCTGCGTGTGGTACTCTCCAAGTTGTATGAGCACAACACCGTGTGGATGCCGATCGTCGACGAGGAAGGTCGTTACAGTGGTGAGATTTCACAGGACTATATCGCGGATTATCTGAGTTCCGGACGCACGCGCCGCCGTTTGAATCCGTAGTGGTGTGAATTCGGTTGTACCAAAATGCGCACCCTACAAAATGCGCGCACGATGGTTGTCGGGTCGCCATAAATGGCGTAATGCTCGTTAGTTAAGAACTCAGGCTGCTTATTGATAAGTTGCCTTTCTTTTCTGTGCGGGCTCTGCCGCCTCTGCTGCCCCCTCTGGGCCGTCCTCGCGCCGCAAAGCGGTACCTTCGACTTCCACGTCGTGCCGGACGGACCGTTCGCGGATGACCATCCATGGTCGGCCGCGAACTGCCCCACGCCTCCCCGCGTGGGGCTCCTGGCCCAACGTAAAAGTCTCAGCGCTGCGGATAGCCCTGAGGGGGCGTCAGAGCTTCAGGCAATGTGCCCTTTTTGACAACCCGCACTGAAGCTAATGAGCTGGCTGGGGCCGCATCGGGGCAGGCATCCGCAGCGCTGAACGGAGTGAGTCTGCCAGGAGAGCCCGCAGGACGCGGGCGAAAGGTGGCGCTGGAACATGGATGTTCC
>NZ_BBOC01000089.1:0-22486 GCF_001485335.1 Type-D symbiont of Plautia stali
CAAGTCAACCTGGGAATGATACGAAGAATGGTGCATCCAGGAGGATTCGAACCTCCGACCGCTCGGTTCGTAGCCGAGTACTCTATCCAGCTGAGCTATGGATGCATTGAAATAATTCTTGTATAACGCAGGGTGCTAACAACTCACCATGAAAGGAACTGCTCGTTCACTCTTACTTCATCTTTCCGAATGGTGCATCCAGGAGGATTCGAACCTCCGACCGCTCGGTTCGTAGCCGAGTACTCTATCCAGCTGAGCTATGGATGCATCGGAAATGGCGGTGAGGCGGGGATTCGAACCCCGGATGCAGCTTTTGACCGCATACTCCCTTAGCAGGGGAGCGCCTTCAGCCTCTCGGCCACCTCACCTTACGCTTTCTTACTGCCTGTGCTTTTGAACTTTGTTTCTGCTCATCGGCACTGCGTGGCGCACATATTACTTTCCCGCACTTATAAGTCAAACAATTTTTCCCGACTTTTTCTTGATAACTGTTTGTTTGCACAAATGACGCGCAATTAGGGTGTTTTGCCGACAAAAAGAGTGATTAATCAACAGCGAAAGCGCGTTGCAGTTAACAAAATGGGAAGAAAGAAATTGAGAACAAAGGGGGAGAAAAGAGACGGAAGTGAAGAAAAGCGGTAGCGCCTCGCACGATGGCGAGGCGCTGAATCCGTTAGTAACTCGTTTGCTGAGTTTTTTCGGCCTGAATGCGCTGATAGATCTCTTCGCGATGCACCGAAACTTCTTTAGGCGCGTTGACGCCAATACGTACCTGGTTACCTTTGACACCCAGCACCGTTACAGTCACCTCATCGCCAATCATGAGGGTTTCACCAACTCGACGAGTTAGAATAAGCATTCTTTGCTCCTTGAAAGATTAAAAGAGTCGGGCCTGTTCGATCTCCCGGCCATATCCATCATATAACGCTGAACAATGCCTATGACAAATACACCATTGTGCATCGCCACGCCAATACATTCTGCTGATAGTTAGTTTAGCCGAAATACACCACATCAACCGGACTTTGTCATTTACGGGTGCACATCGCGATAAAAAGCGCCAGTACTCGGGGTGCTGGCGCTCTTCACGATGCTTCGCTTTATTTCGTTACAGTCGGTTACTCACCCAGTCCGGCACGCCAGCCAGCGCCCCAGCCAGCGCCTGAGGATTGGTGCCCCCAGCCTGAGCCATATCTGGACGCCCACCGCCTTTACCCCCGACCTGTGCAGCCAGTTCGCCCACCAACTCACCCGCCTTAACACGATCGGTCAGGTCTTTTGTGACGCCAGCAATCAGCGAAACTTTACCTTCTGCGACGGTAGCCAGCACAATGATGGCAGAACCCAGCTGATTCTTCAGATCGTCCATCATGATGCGCAGCATTTTCGGTTCGACATTGCTGAGCTCACTGACCAGCAGCTTCGTCCCTTTCACATCCACGGCTTTGCTGCTTAGTGATGCACTTTCCTGCGCAGCTTGCTGATCACGCAGCTGTTGCAGCTCTTTCTCCAGCGCACGCACGTTATCAACCAGACCGCGAACTTTTTCATTCAGATTACTGCTGTTGGCTTTCACCACATTAGCAATATCAGACAACTGGTCACTCTGCGCATGTAGCTGTGCAATCGCACCCTCACCGGTCAGCGCTTCGATGCGGCGAACGCCAGCAGCGGTACCTGACTCAGATTGGATACGGAACAAGCCGATATCACCGGTACGTGCCGCGTGTGTACCACCACACAACTCGACGGAGAATTCACCCATGCTCACTACACGAACACGCTGCTCATACTTCTCGCCAAACAGCGCTGTTGCACCGCGCGTTTTCGCCTCATCCAGATCCATAACATCGGTCTGAATCAGCAGGTTGCGGCGAATCTGCGTGTTAACAATATCCTCAACAGCACGAATCTGCTCAGGCTTCATCGCTTCAGTATGCGAGAAATCGAAACGCAGATATTTGTCGTTATTCAGTGAGCCTTTCTGCCCAACATGATCGCCTAACACTTCACGCAACGCGGAATGCATCAGGTGGGTTGCTGAGTGGTTCAGAATGATGCGAGCACGACGCTCTTCATCCACCTGCGCATTTAAGCGATCGCCCACGCGCAATTGACCTTGTTTCAGCTTACCGATATGACCGAAGGCTTTGCCATACTTCTGGGTATCCTGGACGCTAAATTCAGCATTCTGCCCAGCGAGGACACCGGTGTCGCCCACTTGGCCGCCGGATTCACCATAGAATGGCGTTTCGTTCAGAATCACTACCGCATCCTGACCTGCAGTGATTTCTTCAACCTGTTGGCCGTCAACGAACAACGCCTGTACGGTCGCGTCCAACTGCAGTTGATCATAGCCTTTGAACTCGGTGGCCGTATCAAAACGGATTACGCTGTTGTAGTCGGCACCAAAGCCACTGGCTTCACGCGCACGCTGGCGCTGCTGTTCCATGGCAGTTTCAAAACCGGCTTCATCAATCTTCAGATTGCGCTCGCGGCAAACGTCTGCGGTTAAGTCTGCAGGGAAACCAAAGGTGTCATACAGACGGAACACGGTTTCGCCATCCAGCGTATCGCCTTGCAGCTTGGCCAGCTCGTCATCCAGCAATGCCAGACCACGTTCCAGCGTCTTAGCAAACTGCTCTTCTTCATTTTTCAGCGCATTTTCAACGTGCTTCTGCTGGCGTTTCAGGTCTTCACCTGCATCACCCATCACGTCAATCAGTGGCGCAACCAGTTTATAGAAGAAGGCTTCTTTGGCGCCTAACATGTTGCCGTGACGCACCGCTCGACGAATGATACGACGCAACACGTAGCCACGGTTTTCATTAGATGGGATCACACCATCAGCAATCAGGAAAGCACAGGAACGAATATGGTCGGCGATAACGCGCAGCGATTTGTTATTCAGATCTGTTGCACCTGTTACCTGCGCAACAGATTTAATCAGCTTGGCAAACAGATCGATTTCATAGTTGGAGTTAACGTGCTGCAGTACCGCGGCGATACGTTCCAGACCCATGCCGGTGTCCACTGACGGTTTTGGCAAGGGTTGCATGGTGCCGTCAGCCTGACGGTTGAACTGCATGAAGACGATGTTCCAGATCTCAATATAGCGATCGCCATCCTCTTCCGGGCTGCCCGGAGGACCGCCCCAGATATGATCGCCATGATCGTAGAAAATTTCGGTGCACGGGCCGCATGGACCGGTATCACCCATCTGCCAGAAGTTATCAGAAGCGTAGGCACTGCCTTTATTATCGCCAATGCGAATAATACGTTCGCGCGGTACGCCGACGTCGTTAGCCCAGATTTCAAAGGCTTCATCGTCGGTTTCGTAAACGGTCACCCACAGACGATCTTTTGGCAGCTTGAACCACTGCTCACCCGTCAGCAGTTCCCAGGCATAAGCAATCGCTTCTTTCTTGAAGTAATCGCCAAAGCTGAAATTGCCCAACATTTCAAAGAAGGTATGGTGACGTGCAGTGTAACCTACGTTCTCCAGGTCATTGTGCTTGCCACCGGCACGTACACAACGCTGAGACGTGGTCGCGCGTGCATAGTCGCGCTTATCCTGACCGAGGAAAACGTCTTTAAACTGCACCATCCCGGCGTTGGTAAACAGTAACGTCGGGTCGTTGTTCGGTACGAGGGAGCTGCTGGCTACAACCTGATGTCCCTTGCTATGAAAAAAGTCGAGAAACGCTTGACGGATCTCAGCAGTGCTCTTGCTCATATAATTCCTGGAATCACGCTAACGAACGTTCCCTTTCGCTGGCAAACTGCAACTGCAGGCTCACCGCTGATTGAGGAACAAAAAGTGGGAATAAGATAAATTTTCTTCAGTGGGAAGTAAAATCCCATTGCCTTTCAGCTGTCAAAATTTCTGAAAACGGCCTGAATATCTTCCATCATAAAGCCTTTTGACATCAAAAAGCGCTGTACTTTGCCCTTCTCAGCCCAGGTTTGCGGTAATGGATCACCGAACTTACGCTTGGCCAGATCGGCTGCACATTGGCTCCAGTCGATTTCGGTAGCAAATAATGCCTGGTCGATCTCCTCGCGACTGATGCCTTTTTGCTGTAGTTCCATGCGTACACGCTGTGGCCCATAGCCTTTACGGGCACGGCTCTGAATAAAGCGTTCGGTAAAGCGTTGGTCGTTGAGCCAACCGCTCTCCTGACACCAATCGAGCACTTTCTCCAGCAACTCAACGGCGATGGGCACATGATCCTGTTGTTGCATATATGCCGCGCGTTGTGAAGAGAGCTGCAGCTTGCGTTTCAGTTCGTCACGGCTATGGTCGCGTTGCGCCAATATGCGCATTGCGCGATCCAGCAAACGAGAGAATGTCGGCTCAGATGCCGCAGGAGATGATGATGGCATATGTCTTACCTTGGTTTATCTGTGGCGCAGGGTAAAGCAAGAAGGAGTCGAGGGGAAGCACAAGCGGGGAAAAGCAAAACGGGAGCATGGCTGCTCCCGTCGGTATGTTAGAAATCTTCGTTGGTTTCGCTGGCTTCTTCGTAATCCCCTGTCGGGATGTCCGCAGCACCCGCGTCTGCTGTGGCACCGGTCAGCAGCAAATCACGCAGCTTTTTGTCAATCTCGTTGGCAATCGCTGGATTCTCTTTCAGGAAGTTAGTCGAGTTTGCTTTACCTTGACCAATCTTCTCACCGTTATAGCTGTACCATGCACCGGCTTTCTCAACCAGCTTGTGTTTCACGCCGAGATCCACCAGCTCACCAAAGGTGTTGATGCCTTCGCCGTACATGATCTGGAATTCAGCCTGCTTGAAGGGTGCAGCAATTTTATTCTTCACCACTTTCACACGGGTTTCGCTCCCCACCACTTCATCGCCCTCTTTGATCGCACCGATACGGCGGATATCAAGACGAACAGAAGCATAGAATTTCAGCGCGTTACCACCGGTGGTGGTTTCTGGGTTACCGAACATCACACCAATCTTCATACGAATCTGGTTGATGAAGATCAGTAACGTGTTGGATTGTTTCAGGTTACCGGCCAGTTTACGCATCGCCTGGCTCATCATACGGGCTGCCAGCCCCATGTGCGAATCACCGATTTCGCCTTCGATTTCAGCTTTTGGCGTCAATGCAGCAACGGAGTCAACAATGATGACGTCTACTGCACCCGAGCGTGCCAGCGCATCACAGATTTCCAGCGCCTGTTCACCGGTATCCGGCTGTGAACACAGCAGGTTATCGATATCTACGCCCAGTTTCTTGGCGTACACCGGGTCAAGGGCGTGCTCGGCATCAATAAAGGCACAGGTTTTACCTTTGCGCTGTGCCGCGGCAATAACCTGCAGCGTCAGCGTAGTTTTACCGGAAGATTCTGGTCCATAAATCTCAACGATACGGCCCATTGGCAAACCACCGGCACCCAATGCGATATCGAGTGAAAGTGAACCGGTTGAGATGGTTTCAACATCCATCGAGCGGTCTTCACCCAGGCGCATGATCGAGCCTTTACCAAATTGTTTCTCAATCTGGCCCAGCGCGGCTGCTAAAGCTTTCTGTTTGTTCTCGTCAATCGCCATTTCCACTCCTAATCATGCTGGGTAAGCCGACATCATTGTGTGCCTGCTCGTTCTGTTGCCGGTAATTATACTGTATGACCATACAGTATCAAGTTTAATTTGTCAGAAATTCATCAAGCAGCGTTTGCAGTGCCCAGCAGACGGACTGACGGCGCACCGCATCGCGGTCTCCGGAAAAGTTCTGCCGCTGCGTCAGTACGCGGCCATCCGGCCCTGCAATCGCAAACCAAACCGTGCCCACTGGCTTCTCCTCCGAGCCCCCATCTGGTCCGGCAATACCACTGACGGCGATGCCATATTCAGCAGCGGCCGCATTGCAGGCCCCTCGCGCCATTTCGCGTACCGTTTGCTCGCTCACCGCGCCAAACTGTGCCAGCGTAGTGGCTTGCACCGCCACCATCTGTTGTTTGGCTTCATTGCTGTAAGTCACAAAGCCACGCTCAAACCAGGCAGAGCTACCGCTAATGTCAGTAAAGACTTTGGCAATCCAGCCACCGGTACAAGATTCCGCGGCTGTTACTGTTGCCTGGCGCGCTTTTAGCTGTTCACCAATGCGCTGGCTCAACTGCTGTAACTGTTGGTCGTTCATCGCCCTCTCCTGTTATGGCGCTTCACGTTAGCAATAAATGGTGTGGCAGGAAGCTCTTTTCAACCACTACCACGCCATTTTACAGCGAAGATCTCAGCTTGCTCAGCGCGTTTTCACCGCAACCATAAACAATCGCGGGAACGCCAGCAAAACCTGGCCGTTACTGCGAGCGGGATAGGCAGGAATTAACGCTTGATGATAGTCATCAAGAAAATCTGCCTGTTGTTTTTCATCCAGCCCGGCGAGGAAAGGACGCAAACCGGTCGCTTTTAGCCAGGTGATAATGCCTTGCGCATCGGCCATCGGGTGGTAATAGGTCGTGCGCCAAATATCCACCCGGCAACCTGCATCTCCCAGCAAATCAAAGTAGTTTTCGGTCGACAACAGGCGTTTCCGATCTGCCGCCTGAGGAGAAATGAGATCCTGCCAGCGTTCGCGGGCGGCAACCTCACGCATAAAGCGGTGTGACGGCTCTTCCAGGTTGTCTGGCATCTGTACAGCTAATGCTCCGCCAACATCCAGTTGATTAACCAGGTGCGGCAGCAGCGTCTGATGGTCAGTCAGCCATTGCAGAGAAGCATTGGCATAAATGACCTGCTGAGGCTGTGCGGCCTCCCAGGTGCGAATATCCGCCTGCAAAAAAGTGCTGGAGGGCAGACGCGCCTGCGCCTGTTCCAGCATTGCAGCGGAACTATCGATGCCCGTGATCTGCGCATCCGGCCATTTCTGCGCCAGCAGTTCAGTGCTATTGCCGGGGCCACAACCGAGGTCGGTGGCATAATGCACGTGAATATCAGGGATACGATCTAACAGTTCACGCGCGGGACGCGTGCGCTCCGATTCAAATTGGCGGTACAGCTGTGGATTCCAGTCTTGCATGTCAACGCTCCTGTCAGGCTGAAGTGCCTCACACTAGCTTTATTTCCTTTGAGAACAAGAAGAGAAAAGTGCGATGTCTCACCTTTTTACGTTTTAGCACTGGTACAAATAGTTCAGGCCCCCTAAGTTAAAACAATGTTTCATTTTTAATTAAAGGAGAGCGCTATGGCTGCACAACCTGAACTCGCGGGCGTCTGGTGTCCGTCAGTGACCCCTTTTGATCAACACAATAAACTGGATATTGATGCGTTAGGCCGCCACTTCGCGCGTCTGAGCACATCGGGAATTGACACCTTGCTGCTGATGGGCAGCATCGGTGAATTTGCTTCACTGACCCAACAGGAAAGGCTCCAGCTGATTCGCGAGGCTCGCTCGCTGTCTCCACTGAGCATGGTGGCGAATGTCTCCAGTACCTGCATTCCCGATATGTTACAACTGGCCGAGGCAGCCTGGCAAAACGGCTATGATGCCGTGATGGTATTGCCGCCCTACTATTATGGCCAGACGCCAAAGCAGCTGCTGAGTTACTTTAAATCGCTGGATAAACAGTTGGGTGGCAAGTGGTTTGCCTATAATTTTCCAGCCCGAACCGGCTGTGATCTGACACCGGCGTTAGTGGCAGAGTTAGCTTCAGAGCTGCCGCAGTTTATCGGTATTAAAGACACAATGGATTGCTTGTCTCATAACCGGGCATTAATTGAAGAAACTAAAAAGGTGCGCAGTGATTTCACCGTACTGTCGGGTTATGACGAATATTTGCTGCCTAATCTGCTGGCAGGCGGCGCAGGTGTGATCTCCGGGCTGAACAATATCGTGCCGGAGTTATTTGCTGAGGCGATGCAAGCCTGGCGCGCGGGGGAGTTAAATAAACTGACGCAGATCCAGCAACGTATCGGAGAACTGATGGTGATTTACACCATTGGCGATGACTTCGTGACTACCATCAAAACCGCAGTCGCCCGCAAGTTTGATTCAATGAGCAGTCACTCACGCAATTTTGGCGGTGAACTGACGGCTGAGCAATGTGAAGCTATCGATCGTTTACTGATGTGAGGACAGCACAGGACGGCCATCCGCCGTCCTGCTATCAATTCTTTTTCACGAATTCTGATTTGAGCTTCATTGGACCAAAACCATCAATCTTGCAATCGATGTTGTGGTCGCCCTCGACGAGGCGAATGCTTTTGACTTTGGTGCCAATCTTCAGCGTTGAAGAGCTGCCTTTCACTTTAAGATCTTTCACCACGGTCACACTGTCGCCATCAGCCAGTAGATTGCCATTGGCATCTCGCACCACTAAGCCTTCCGCGGTAGCATCAGAGGACATAGACCAGATATGGCCACAGGATGGGCAGTTCAGGTTGTCACCGTCTTGCCAGGTATAATCAGCCTGACACGCAGGGCAGGCGGGTAAAGTCGTCATAATTGTTCCTTGGAAATAAGCATGCAGTGAAGATGGCACCGCAAAAAGGGGCGCCATCTTATACCCTTACACTTTACAAGGACAGTATTAAAACATATTGCCTTGCCGCGCTTTTGCTACTGCTTCGCCCAGTTGCCATACGGCCATTGCATAGTGCGTACTGTGGTTGTAACGCGTAATGACATAGAAGTTTGGCAGACCGAACCAGTATTGATAGCTGGTACCGAGATCGAGGCGCAGCAGACTAGCCTGATTATTGCCATCCAACGATCCCTGCGGTGTCAGGCCGCTTGCCATCAATGTGTTCACCGGATAAAGGGTTTTGAAGCCATTTTCCAACGCAGGTGCCTGGCCACTGGCCGGAACAGCAACATTCTGACCGGCACGCCAGCCGTGCTCTTTAAAGTAGTTCGCAACGCTGCCGATGGCATCTACCGGGTCCCACAGATTAATGTGACCATCACCATTGAAGTCGACCGCATACTGTTTATAGGAAGACGGCATAAACTGGCCATACCCCATTGCACCGGCAAATGAGCCACGTAGATCCAGCGGATCATCCTGCTCCGTGCGCGCCATCAACAGGAAGGTTTCCAGCTCGCTACTGAAATAGGCCGCGCGGCGAGGATAGCTAAAGGATAGGGTGGCCAGTGCATCCAGCAAACGCGTTTTACCCATCACTCGGCCCCAACGCGTTTCAACCCCAATGATCCCCACAATGATTTCAGGTGGCACGCCATAAACTTGCTGCGCACGCTGTAATGCGTCCTGATATTGATTCCAGAACGCCACACCATTCTGCACATTATCCGGCGTGATGAATTTGTTGCGATAACGGATCCAGGCGCCGTTTGGCCCGGTCGGTGGCGTATAGCTCGGTGCCTGTTGGTCCATCAGGCGCAGCACATAGTCGAGACGCTTCGCCTGGCCAATCACGGCATGCAACTGGTCACGGTTGAAACCGTGTTTTGCCACCATTTGATCTATAAACTGCTCAGCCGCCGGATTGCCAGCGAAATCACCAAACATCGGCTGAACGGCGTGTGAAGGTTCCAGTAAAAAACCACCTTTTGGTGCAGGCACAACGGCGGATTGCTGCTGGGGTGCAGGCTTACTACTACAGGCAGCAAGCAAGGCAATAAGCGGAAGAAAAGCAACCTTAAAACGCATTAGATATCCATAAGCCAGATGAAACCGGAAGCCCACATGGTAATCGTTCAGCCATGCGGGATACAGAGCAATATCTTAAATTTACGCTGCTTTCCGCCCATTTCAGTGGGTTGCAATGTAAATTTGCGAAACCGCTCTGCACTTTCGCTTTATCTCCCGATTTTGCTTTTTATCCCTTAGCGCAATTTGTTAAGGTCGGCAGCCAGAAACCGTTGCTTGCTGATGAAGGCGACCGGGCAAAAATGCTAGTATCTGCGCTTTGGTTGTCCGCACACCGGACAACGCGTTACCCTGGCTGACATGACTCAGCTGCCAACATCAAAAGAGTTAATTTTGAGTGAAAATGAGATGAAAGGAGCAGCGCAAATGGACTTTACTGGCCACACGCCCATGATGCAGCAATATCTGCGCCTGAAGGCCGACCATCCTGAGATCCTGCTGTTCTATCGGATGGGCGATTTCTACGAGCTGTTCTATGACGATGCCAAACGCGCATCGCAGCTACTGGAGATCTCACTCACTAAACGCGGTGCATCAGCGGGTGAACCTATCCCCATGGCCGGCGTGCCCTACCATGCTGTCGAAGGTTATCTGGCAAAACTGGTACAACTCGGTGAATCCGTGGCGATCTGTGAGCAGATTGGCGATCCGGCACTGAGCAAAGGCCCGGTTGAGCGTAAAGTAGTACGTATTGTCACGCCAGGCACCATCAGTGATGAAGCGTTGTTGCAGGAGCGCCAGGACAATCTGTTGGCAGCCATATTCCAGAGCCCACGCGGTTTTGGCTATGCCACGCTGGATATCAGTTCAGGGCGTTTTCGCCTGAGTGAACCCGCAGATCAGGAGACCATGGCCGCTGAACTGCAGCGTACCAATCCGGCCGAACTGCTCTACCCTGAAGATTTCCAGGCCATGATGCTGATTGATCAGCGTCGTGGCCTGCGCCGTCGTCCTCTGTGGGAATATGAGATTGATACCGCTCGTCAGCAGTTGAATCTGCAATTTGGTACGCGCGATCTCAGCGGTTTTGGTGTTGAACAGGCGCATTTAGCGCTACGTGCAGCGGGCTGTTTGCTGCAGTATGTGAAAGACACCCAGCGCACGGCTTTGCCACACATCCGCTCGGCCAGTATGGAACGCCAGCAGGATAGCGTGATCATGGATGCCGCCACGCGTCGTAATCTGGAGATCACCCAGAACCTGGCGGGTGGCATCGAAAATACGCTGGCGGCAGTGTTAGATAAAACCGTTACCCCCATGGGCAGCCGTATGCTGAAGCGCTGGCTGCATATGCCGCTACGGGATGTCACCACGATTAGCCGCCGTCAGGAGTCGATCGCAGAACTGCAATCACTGAGCCAGGAACTGCAGCCGGTGTTGCGTCAGGTGGGTGACCTGGAGCGTATTCTGGCGCGTCTGGCACTTCGTACCGCCCGTCCACGTGATTTGGCCCGCATGCGCCATGCATTCCAGCAACTTCCCGAACTCAACCAGCTGCTTGAGGGCGTTGAATCGACGCAACTCGCGATGCTGCGTAATCAGATGGGGGATTTTGCTGAGCTTCGCGAATTGCTCGAACAGGCTGTAATTGAATCACCGCCAGTGCTGGTGCGTGACGGTGGCGTAATCGCGCCCGGTTACAATGCCGAGCTGGATGAGTGGCGTGCGCTGGCGGATGGTGCCACTGATTATCTTGATCGTCTTGAGATTCGGGAACGTGAAAAACTGGGGCTGGATACGCTGAAAGTCGGCTTCAATGCCATTCATGGCTATTACATCCAGGTCAGCCGCGGTCAAAGTCACCAGGTACCGATTCACTATGTGCGCCGCCAGACATTGAAAAATGCCGAGCGTTACATCATTCCTGAACTGAAAGAGTATGAAGACAAAGTCCTCACTTCAAAAGGAAAAGCGCTGGCGCTGGAAAAAGGGCTTTATGAGGAATTACTGGATCGCTTAATGCCGCATCTGGAAGCACTGCAACTCAGCGCTGCAGCGTTGGCAGAGTTGGATGTGTTGGCGAACCTGGCAGAACGCGCATGGACACTCAATTACTGCCGCCCGGTGTTGCAGGAAAAAGCTGGCATTCGTATTACCGCTGGACGTCATCCGGTGGTAGAACAGGTGCTCAAAGAGCCGTTCATCGCCAACCCATTATCGTTATCGGCCCAGCGTCGCATGTTGATCATTACCGGCCCGAATATGGGCGGTAAAAGCACCTATATGCGTCAAACTGCCTTGATCGCCCTAATGGCCTGGATTGGCAGCTATGTGCCTGCTGAAGAAACCGTGATTGGCCCAATTGACCGCATCTTTACCCGCGTCGGTGCTGCCGATGACCTGGCTTCTGGGCGTTCCACCTTTATGGTAGAGATGACAGAAACCGCCAATATCTTGCATAACGCCACAGAAAACAGTCTGGTGTTGATGGACGAGATTGGACGCGGCACCTCAACTTACGATGGCCTCTCGCTAGCGTGGGCCTGTGCGGAAAGCCTGGCGAATCGCATCAAAGCGATGACGCTGTTCGCCACGCACTACTTCGAACTCACCACGCTACCGGAGAAAATGGAAGGCGTGGTCAACGTCCATCTGGATGCGGTGGAGCATGGCGATACCATTGCCTTTATGCACAGCGTGCAAGATGGTGCAGCCAGTAAAAGTTACGGTTTGGCCGTTGCTGCATTGGCCGGTGTGCCAAAAGACGTGATTAAACGTGCGCGCAACAAACTGAAAGAGCTGGAAACGTTGTCTGGTCACTCGGCAGCTTCTACGGTGGAAGGGTCGCAGATGCAGTTGCTGGTCGCCGAGACATCGCCTGCTGTGGATGCACTCGAAGCGCTGGATCCCGATAGCCTGACACCGAAACAGGCATTGGAGTGGATCTACCGTCTCAAGACCCTGGTCTAGTTGATAGCGGGTTAGCAACGGATAAAAACGCCGCCAACCCGCCTAATCGCCAGCTAACACGCACAAAAAAACGGTGACCCAAAGGTCACCGTTTTTATTGCCGGTTACGGCTTATTCACGAAACAGTGCTTCAATGTTGAGGCCCTGAGTCTGCAAGATTTCACGCAGACGACGCAGGCCTTCAACCTGAATCTGACGGACACGCTCACGGGTCAACCCGATTTCACGGCCTACATCTTCCAGCGTCGCCGCTTCATAGCCTAACAGGCCGAAACGACGAGCCAGCACTTCACGCTGCTTGGCATTCAATTCAAACAACCACTTAACGATGCTTTGTTTCATATCATCGTCCTGCGTGGTGTCTTCCGGACCGTTGTCTTTCTCATCGGCCAGGATGTCCAGCAGCGCTTTTTCGGAATCTCCACCCAGCGGTGTGTCAACCGAGGTAATACGCTCATTGAGACGCAGCATACGGCTTACGTCATCAACCGGCTTGTCTAACTGCTCGGCAATCTCTTCCGCACTCGGCTCGTGATCAAGCTTGTGCGAAAGTTCACGCGCGGTACGCAGGTAAACATTTAACTCTTTAACGATGTGGATCGGCAGACGGATAGTACGGGTTTGATTCATGATCGCCCGTTCAATAGTCTGACGAATCCACCAGGTGGCATATGTCGAGAAACGGAACCCACGTTCTGGGTCAAACTTCTCCACGGCACGGATGAGGCCGAGATTACCCTCTTCAATCAGATCCAGCAACGCCAGACCACGATTGCTATAACGACGGGCAATCTTCACCACCAGGCGTAAATTACTTTCTATCATGCGGCGGCGAGAAGGAATGTCACCTCGCAATGCACGACGAGCGAAGAACACTTCTTCTTCCGCCGTTAACAAAGGAGAGTAACCAATCTCACCGAGGTAAAGCTGCGTCGCATCCAAAACGCGTTGCGTCGCACCCTGTGACAACAGCTCTTCTTCAGCTACTTCGCTATCACCAGGTTCGTTCTCAACGAGAGCCTTCTCATCAAAAACCTCAGCTCCGTTCTCCTCGAATTCCGCATCTTCATGTAACTCGTTAACTTTCAGCGTATTCTGGTTCATAAGCGGCTCCTACCCGTGATCCAAGGGCAGAACACCAAGGTTCTGCCGGATTATCGCTGCGGTAAATAACGCAACGGGTTTACGGATTTCCCCTTGTAACGAATTTCAAAATGTAATCTTACCGAACTGGTTCCGGTGCTACCCATGGTAGCTATTTTTTGCCCCGCCTTAACTTCCTGTTGTTCCCGGACCAGCATAGAGTCGTTGTGGGCGTAGGCGCTCAGGTAATCATCATTGTGTTTGATGATGATTAAATTACCGTACCCACGGAGCGCGTTGCCTGCGTATACCACTCGTCCTGATGCAGTGGCGACGACAGGTTGTCCACGCGAACCGGCGATATCGATCCCTTTGTTTCCGCCTTCCGCAGCGGAGAAGTTATCGATGATCTTCCCATCAGTCGGCCAACGCCAGCTTCCCACTGGTGTTGTGCTGTTAGTCGTGCTGCTGACTGTGGGCGGTGCGGTAACCGGAGCTGTGGTCGTTGCCACATTATTTGCCCCTTTCGACGGCAGCAATTTACTGCCTGACGAACCCGAATCATCAGAATACGTAATAACAGGTTGCTGTGCAACAGGGGCAGATTTAATTTGCGTCTGGTTGGATGCAACCGGCACTCCGCCCTGCGTGGCGTCCGCTGCGGTTATCGCGTTACCACCGGTGATAGTCTGGCCATTACCGTTGCCAACCTGCAGAACTTGCCCAGCTTCCAGGCCATACGGGGCCGGGACGTTATTGCGTTGCGCCAGGTCGCGGAAGTCATTGCCGGTAATCCAGGCAATGTAGAAAAGCGTATCACCGCGTTTAACGGTGTAAGTCTCACCACCGTAACTGCCTTTAGGAATATTCCCATAATTTCGGTTGTACACGATGCGACCATTTTGCGTGACAACATTATTATTGCCACTAACCATTCCACCTGAGGGCGCAGCCGATGGTGTACCACCGCTTAACATTCCTCCGTGTGGCATGGCAGGCACCGTGCTGTTCTGGGATGAGAGCATGCCGCCACTCGGCGCAGAAGACATACCGCTGTCCGCACCACCGCCGCCAACCTGGCTAATCGGTGCCTGGGTATTGTCGCCAGAGCTACAGCCCGCCAACCAAAAACCGACCAGTGAAAGTGCCGCCAAACGGCGTAATTGAAATACTGTGCTTCCCGTGCTCATTGATCCCCCGTTATGGCAATCCTGGATAAAACTGTATGACCGCGAAGACCACATTTTTCACTACTGAGTAGGTTGAAAACGGTCTTTCGCATTGATTAACAAGGATAGTAACAATATCAACTGCGCCGTGCCATGTAACAGTTGTGAAGAATTACGTAGCGACGGCTCAGGCCAGATCGCCTTGAACTAACGGCACAAAGCGGACGGGCTCGATGATTTCTTCAACAAATTCATCACCCTGACGACGTAAACGCTTTAACACCTGCTGATCTTCGCCCACTGGCAGCACCATTCTGCCACCCTCTCCTAATTGCGCTATCAGCGCAGTCGGAATTTCAGGGGGAGCCGCCGTGACGATAATGGCGTCAAAGGGCCCACGTGCCGCCCAGCCTTGCCAGCCGTCGCCGTGTCGCGTGGAGATATTATGCAGGTCGAGTTGTTTGAGGCGACGCTTGGCCTGCCACTGCAACCCTTTGATTCGTTCCACGGAATAAACGTGATTAACCAGATGTGCCAGAATGGCAGTTTGATAGCCAGAACCGGTGCCAATTTCCAACACGCGCGATTCCGGGTTCAGTTCCAACAAGGCCGTCATGCGCGCGACCATGTAGGGCTGTGAAATTGTCTGTCCGTTACCAATCGGTAGCGCAACGTTTTCCCAGGCTTTGTGTTCAAACGCCTCATCGATAAAGCGTTCACGCGGGACATCTGCGATGGCTTTCAGCAAATGCTCATCGAGAATCCCTTGTGCACGCAGTTGCTCTAACAGCGTTTCGATGCGCCGGTTCACCATGCCAGAGTGTCCTCAGCCTGGATCAGCCAGTCACTTAATACCTCTTGCGCCGCGTGTGCCGTCAAATCCACATGCAGTGCAGTCAGTGAGACATAACCCGCATCCACCGCCGCGAAATCGGTATCGGGGCCTGCATCAAGCTTTTCCCCTGGTGGGCCAATCCAGTAAAGCGTGTGGCCGCGCGGGTCTTCAGTACAGATCACCTGATCGGCAGGATGGCGACTGCCGCAGCGCGTGACGCGAAAACCTTTAATGTCGGCTAACGGCACGTCAGGCACATTGATATTCAGGATACGCCCAGTACGCAGCGGCGTGTGCGACAAGGCACGCAACAGCGTACAGGTCACGGCGGCAGCGGTAGCATAATGCTGATGTCCATTCAGTGAGACAGCCAGCGCGGGCAATCCGAGATGACGGCCTTCCATCGCCGCCGCTACGGTACCGGAATAGATCACGTCATCACCCAGATTGGGGCCGGCATTGATCCCCGAAACCACAATATCCGGGCGCGGTTGCATCAGTTTGTTGACCCCGAGAAACACGCAGTCAGTCGGTGTACCCATCTGCACCGCGATATCCCCGTTTTCATGGGTGAAGGTGCGCAATGGTGTTTCCAGCGTCAGGGAATTTGATGCGCCGCTACGATTGCGATCGGGCGCGACAACCTGCACTTCCGCAAACTCACGCAGAGCGCGAGCCAGCGTCTGAATGCCGGGAGCATGAATACCATCGTCGTTGCTGAGCAATATCCGCATCGGTTCCTGACCTTTGTTCATTCAACGGGTCCCTGACTCTCCAGATCGTCATCGTTCTGACGCCCTAAATGAGAGGCAAGGATGTTTGCATTCTAGCGGTGAGGCGCGGGAAGTGGTAGACGTAAATCACGGAACTTACGGCGTTTGCCGCAACAATGCGCAGCTGGAGCGTGAAAAAACCCGGCGTTGAAGCCGGGCTATTGAACAGATGAAAAGCTTATTCGTCACTGATAGGCGCAGCGGCACCATTGCTCAGCAGTTCACGCACCACGCTGGTGGCAAAACTCCCGGCAGGCAACCAGAACTGCATTTCCAGCGTCACATCATCCCACCAGTTCCAGCTCAGATCTTTCGGCACCACCAGCATCGCGCGGCGTGCAGCATCCACTTTTTCGCGATCGAGCAATGTCAGCAGATCCGTGGCCGCAGCCAGCTCTTGTTGTTCAAAAGCCAGCGCCTCGCCCTGAGGTCCTAAATCACCGCGACCCGGCAACGGTGCGGTAATACGCAACCCATGATTATCCACGCGTTGCTGTAAGTCAGGCAGCTCTTCTGCCTGCGCCACAAACCAGCTGCCACGCCCGGCCAGTTGCAGTGCGTCACCCACTTGCACGCGATCCAGCGCGCCATCACGTTGCAAACGTGCACTGGTCACCTGATTGAACAAGTGGCTGCGCGCCGCAGATAACAAAATACCTTTCATGCTGCGATCGCGTGGACGGAATTTTTCTTCCCCCCACAGCCTGGCCTGCGTCAGGTTATTACCGCCGCGCCCAAAGCGCTGTTCGCCAAAATAATTAGGCACACCGCCTTGCTGGATACGTTGCAGTCGCCCTTCCACCTCGGCGCGGTCGGAAACCTGCCTGACGACCAAACGGAATGCATTTCCCGCCAACGCGCCCGTACGCAGTTTGCGCTTGTGGCGGATCACCTGCAGGATCTCGACACCTTCCAACTGGAAGCCTGCCAGATTTGGCATGCCATTGCCCGGCACCCGGAAACACAGCGTCTGCTCCGTCACCGCATGACGATCTTTCATGCCGGCATAGCTCATGTCACGCTGATGCACACCCAGAAATTTGGCGATGGCTTCCGCCACAAAGCGAGTGTTGCAGCCGATTTTACGGATGCGCACCAGCACCTGCTCACCTTCGCCATCATAGGGATAGCCAAGATCCTCAATTACCACAAAATCTTCGGGATTGGCTTTGATGACGCCCGTTGCGCTCGGTACGCCATGCAGGTAAAGCAGCTCACTCATCCTTAATCAGCCTTTACCAGCAGCGCCACAGCTTCGCAGGCAATGCCTTCACCGCGACCGGTAAAGCCAAGCTTTTCGGTGGTGGTCGCTTTGACGTTTACGTCATCCATATGGCAACCCAGATCTTCGGCGATGTTGACGCGCATTTGTGGCACATGTGGCAACATTTTCGGGGCCTGAGCGATGATGGTGACGTCAACGTTGCCGATGCGATAGCCTTTCAACTGGATACGACGCCAGGCTTCGCGCAGCAGGCCACGGCTATCGGCACCTTTGAATGCTGGATCGGTATCCGGGAAGAGCTTGCCGATATCGCCCATCGCCACCGCGCCCAGCAGGGCATCGGTCAGCGCGTGCAGCGCCACATCACCATCTGAATGGGCAATAAAACCGTGCTCGAAGTGAATTCGCACCCCGCCAATCACCAACGGACCTTTGCCACCAAAAGCGTGAACGTCAAAACCGTGACCGATACGCATCATGCGCGCTCCTTTAAATCAATCTGAGTTAGATAGAAGGCCGCCAGCGCCAGATCTTCTGGCCGCGTCACCTTGATATTGTCACTGCGTCCGCTCACCAACTCTGGATGATAGCCGCAGTATTCCAGCGCCGAGGCTTCATCAGTAATGGTAGCGCCTTCATCGAGGGCGCGCGTCAGGCATGCGGTCAGGAGTGGATGCGGGAAAAATTGCGGCGTCAGCGCGTGCCATAAATCTTCGCGCTCAACGGTATGGGCAATGGCTGTTTTGCCCGGTTCAGCGCGCTTCATGGTGTCTCGCACCGGTGCCGCAAGGATTCCACCGACTTTACTGTATTCACGAATCGCCAGCAGCCGCGCCAGGTCATCAGGATGCAGGCACGGACGCGCCGCATCATGCACCAGCACCCACTCGTGGTGTTTAATCGCCTGTAATCCGGCCAGTACCGATTCGGCGCGCGTGTCACCGCCGGTCACGCGCAATATGCGCGGGTCCTGCGCCAGAGGCAGTGAGTCGAACCAGCCGTCGTCGGGGCTGATGGGCACAATCACTTGCTTCACCGCTGGGTGCGCCAGTAAGCGCGCAACGCTGTGTTCAAGAAGGGTAAATTGACCGATGGTCAGATACTGTTTGGGGCAAGCAGCCTGCATGCGGCTGCCGACGCCCGCGGCAGGCACCACGGCAATCACATCCGCAAGGGAAGAGAGGTTGTTCATGGTTTATCGTTGTTGATTTTGCGCAGCTTGTTGCGCGTTACGTTTGTTCTGGTCTGCCACCAGGCGATAGAAAGTCTCGCCGGGCTTAATCATGCCCAGTTCATTGCGTGCACGTTCCTCGATCGCTTCAGAACCGCCATTGAGATCGTCAATTTCGGCAAACAGCTGATCGTTACGCGCTTTGAGTTTGGCGTTATTCGCCTGTTGTGACGCGACGTCTTCATTGACGCGCGTATAATCATGAATACCGTTCTTACCCAGCCACAGAGAATATTGAAGCCATCCCAGCAGCACGAGCAACAGTAGCGTCAGTTTTCCCATCCCCGCCCCCTGAAAAACGGCCCAATCATCCCATAACTTCGCACAGGACTCCACAGTCGCAGCGAAAATGCCGCGCATTGACCGTTGCCTGTACAAATAATAACGGGACGGCAGGTAAAGTTTTGTAACCTGCCGATGCGTTTGCACATCAGGTGAGTGTTACCAACCAGAGAGAAATGAGAACAACAGCCAGAAAAGGCACACGACGACGATGGCGGTGATCACCCCGCTCACGATGAGACGGCCCCGAATCATCAGGCTAAGTACGATGCCGATCAGAACAGATACAGGCAACAACGCGAGGAAGAACGGCCACGTATACAGGAAGAAGAATAACGTGTTGGAGCCGTAGAGCATGAACGGAATCGCCAGTGCGCACCAGTACGAGAGAAAGCCAATCACGCCACCCGGCAACGATGAGATCGGCTCATCCGGGGTGCGTTCATCTTTGCGTGTCAGCATGGGGGTAACGTTCTGCATAGAGATCCTGTTGACGCTAAAACGCGGCAAACCCCAAGAGATTTGCCGCTGTCGGTTCAGGATCTGATGATATCGCGGTGACGCAGGAGGTCTAACAATTGGGCGGTCAGTTTTGTAACCAATTGTTCCCCATCAAGATGGATTTCTGGCGCGTCTGGTGCCTCATAAACGCTGTCAATGCCGGTGAAATTGCGTAATTCACCGGCGCGGGCCTTTTTGTATAAACCTTTGGGATCGCGCGCTTCGCACACCGCCAACGGGGTATCAACAAAAACCTCAACAAACTGCCCTGCGCCGAGCAGTTCGCGCACCATCTGGCGTTCAGCGCGATGGGGCGAAATAAAGGCGGTTAACACCACTAACCCGGCATCCACCATTAGTTTCGCTACTTCACCTACACGCCGGATGTTCTCTTTGCGGTCGTCATCGCTGAAACCAAGGTCACGGCACAGACCGTGGCGCACGTTATCCCCATCCAGCAGATAAGTACTGACACCTACGCGGTGCAGCGCCTGCTCCAGCGCACCCGCCACCGTGGATTTTCCCGAGCCCGAAAGCCCGGTGAACCACAGCACCACGCCTTGATGGCCGTGCTGCTGCTCACGCTCTTCCCGCGTGACAGGATGGTCATGCCACACCACGTTTTCGTCGTGTTGCGCCATTACTTGCCACCCAGCAGGTCGCGAGCGTTCCAGTGCGGGAAGTGACGACGCACCAACGCATTCAACTCCAGCTCAAAATCACTGAATTGACCAGCCTGGGCACGCGCTTCGGTCTGCGGTTGGTTGATCATCCCCGCCCCCACGGTCACGTTGCTCAGACGATCGATAAAGATCATGCCACCGGTAACCGGGTTCTGCTGATAGGCATCCAGCACCATCGGCTCATCAAAGGTGATTTCTACCAGACCAATACCGTTCAACGGCAGGCTTTCTACTGCACGTTTCTCCAGCGTGTTGATCTCAACCTGATGAATGATCTTCTCGATACGTCCACGCGCTTTCTTGCCCGCGATCTTCACTTCATAGCTCTGGCCCGGCTGCAGTGGCTGTTCCGCCATCCACACCACATCCACGGTAGCGGATTGCACCGCTTGCAGGTCGGCACCGGCATCGACCAGCAGATCGCCACGGCTAATGTCGATTTCATCCTTCAGCACCAGCGTAATCGCTTCACCAGCCGCCGCTTCCTGCAGATCGCCATCAAAAGTAACGATGCGAGAGACGGTGGATTCCACGCCAGATGGCAGCACTTTGACGCGCTGCCCCACCTGCACCGTGCCCGATGCCAGCGTCCCGGCATAGCCACGGAAATCGAGGTTCGGACGGTTCACGTACTGCACCGGGAAACGCATCGGTTGATGATCCACCACGCGGTTTAGCTCAACGGTTTCCAGCACATCAAGCAGCGTTGGGCCGCTGTACCAAGGCATAGTGACGCTTGGCGTCGCAACGTTATCCCCTTCCAGCGCAGACATCGGCACAAAGCGGATATCCAGATCGGCAGGCAGCTGTTCTGCGAAATCAAGATAAGACTGCTTAATCTGCTCGTAGGTTTCCTGGCTGTAATCCACCAAATCCATCTTGTTGATGGCCACTACCAGGTGTTTGATCCCCAGCAGGGTGGAGATAAAGCTGTGACGACGGGTTTGATCCAGCACGCCTTTACGCGCATCAATCAACAGAATCGCTAAATCACAGGTCGAAGCACCGGTCGCCATATTACGGGTGTACTGCTCATGTCCCGGCGTGTCGGCGATAATGAACTTACGCTTCTCGGTGGAGAAGTAGCGGTAGGCCACATCAATGGTGATGCCCTGCTCGCGCTCGGCTTGTAAGCCATCCACCAGGAGCGCGAGATCCAGCTTCTCACCTTGCGTACCGTGACGTTTGCTGTCGTTATGCAGTGATGACAGCTGATCTTCATAAATCTGGCGCGTATCGTGCAGCAGACGGCCAATCAAGGTACTTTTGCCGTCGTCCACGCTACCGCAGGTCAGGAAACGCAGCAGGCTTTTATGTTGTTGCGCGGTCAGCCAGGCTTCTACGCCGCCCTGATCGGCAATCTGTTGTGCAATTACGGTATTCATCTGCGTCTCCTTAGAAATAACCCTGACGTTTCTTCATTTCCATCGAACCGGCCTGGTCACGGTCAATCACACGTCCCTGGCGTTCACTGGTGGTGGAGACCAGCATCTCTTCAATAATTTCCGGCAGCGTCTGTGCTTCAGACTCCACCGCACCGGTCAGCGGCCAGCAGCCGAGGGTGCGGAAACGCACCATGCGCTGCTTGATCACTTCGCCTGGCTGCAGATCGATACGATCGTCATCAATCATCATTAACATGCCGTCGCGCTCCAGCACCGGACGCGGCGCAGCCAGGTAGAGCGGCACAATTTCGATGTTTTCGAGGAAGATGTACTGCCAGATATCCAGCTCGGTCCAGTTGGAAAGCGGGAACACGCGGATGCTTTCGCCTTTGTTAATCTGGCCGTTGTAGTTGTGCCACAGCTCAGGACGCTGGTTTTTAGGGTCCCAGCGGTGGAAACGATCGCGGAACGAGTAGATACGCTCTTTGGCACGTGATTTCTCTTCATCACGGCGCGCACCGCCGAAAGCGGCATCAAAACCGTATTTGTTCAGCGCCTGCTTCAGACCTTCGGTTTTCATGATGTCGGTGTGCTTGGCGCTGCCGTGCACAAACGGGTTGATGCCCATCGCCACACCTTCCGGGTTGCGGTGAACCAGCAGCTCGGCACCCATGTTTTTCACCGTGCGATCGCGGAACTCGTACATTTCACGGAATTTCCAGCCGGTATCAACATGCAGCAGCGGAAATGGCAGCGTGCCAGGATAGAAGGCCTTACGCGCCAG